>JAFDCT010000270.1 GCA_019312695.1 Deltaproteobacteria bacterium
ATACCAGTCACCGGCAAGGTCATCGGTATCGTAATAAATGGTAAACGAGGGCGCGAGCAGCACATCATAGCTCAGGGTTCCGTAAAATTCCTGGGTATCGGAACCAAGAATCGAGTAATATATCCAACCAACACCGTATCCAAGTTTTTCATAGGCCCCATCATAGGATAGCGTGAAGTCGGTTTCATACCAGCTGTGACTATTCGTGTCATAATAATCTGTATCCAGGCTGGCCCAGAGGTTGGCACCAAACCCCTTATAAGAGACTGATAGTGACGGTTGAATTACCATCGAATCATCACTTTGTTCAAAACCGCGCCAGACATACTTTGAGTAAAATCCAATCGAGGCATCTGCTGACGGCACTTCTTCTTCTGCCAAGGCAGCCGGAATTCCGGCTGCAAGTATTACGGCAGTTGCTGCAATTCCAGTTAAAAGTTTTTTTGTTACAGTATGTTTCATTGTTAGATTCTCCTTTTGTGTTATTAGTTTTACTTATCTCCTCTATGGTGTGATACGCCTTTTTGTTTATGATGCTGTTACTTGTTAGTGAATTCAGGATAGGCTTCCAGGCCGCATTCTGAGATATCCACACCTTCGAGCTCCTCTTCTTCACTGACACGGATTCCCATAACCGCTTTCATAATGGACCAGACAACTATACTTGTCCCAAAGACCCAGCCAAAGATGACACCAATACCGGCGAGCTGAGCCGCTAGCGAGCCTTCCGGATTAGTAAATGCTACGGCAATCAAGCCCCAAATACCGACCACTCCGTGTACTGAAATAGCACCTACCGGGTCATCAATTCGAGCTTTGTCGAGAAAGACGATGGATGGTACTACGATTATACCGCCAATCAAGCCTACTAGAGTTGCAACAAATGGTGTCGGGGTTAATGGTTCTGCCGTAATGGCAACGAGACCTGCTAAAGCGCCGTTGAGAGCCATGGTAAGGTCAGCTTTGCCAAACCATAACTTGGAGAGTAGGAGTGCAGCAACAAGACCACCGGCTGCAGCCATATTAGTGTTAACAAAAACCATCGATACTGCATTGGCTTCTTCGATATTACTGATCATCAGCTCAGAGCCACCATTGAAACCAAACCATCCCATCCAGAGGATAAAGGTACCCAGGGTAGCGAGGGGCAAGTTGGAGCCTGGTATGGCATTGACTTTTCCACCCTCATACTTGCCTTTCCGTGCGCCAAGAATCAGAACACCGGCAAGGGCGGCCGAGGCTCCACAGAGATGAACAACACCTGACCCGGCAAAGTCAAGGAACCCGAGGCTGTCGAGGAAGCCGCCGCCCCATTTCCAATACCCTTCAACGGGATAGATAAACCCGGTAAGGACCATTGCGAAAATCAGAAAACTCCAGAGTTTCATTCTTTCAGCAACCGCACCTGATACAATAGACATAGCTGCGCCTACGAAAACGACCTGGAAGAAAAAATCGGACAAAGTGGAATAATAAATATCTCCCCCGCTTGATAATACTGCGTCAACAGCATTGTCCGGACCAAGAAAAAAACTGAAGCCAGGGATAAAGCCATTTGGTCCACCACCATACATAATGTTATACCCAACAAGCATGTACATGATGCTGGCTATTGCGTACAGGGCGATGTTTTTGGTCAAAATTTCAACCACATTCTTGCTGCGAACCAGACCTGCCTCCAGCATAGCAAACCCACAAGCCATCCACATGACAAGGGCTCCGGACATAAGAAAATAAAAAGTGTCAATTGAGTACGCTAAATTTATAAGGGTGTCACCCACGCTTGGCTCCTCAGCAGATGCCAAAGAAGCAAATAAGACTGACAGTACCAGCGATGCCAGTGACATAAATAGTTTAGGTTTCATTGTGTCATCTCCTTTAATTACAAAATTGTAAACTAAATGGCTTCATTGCCTTTTTCGCCGGTTCTGACCCTGACAACTTCTTCTATAGGCAGGACAAATATTTTTCCATCGCCTATTTTGCCAGTACTGACAGCGGATATTACTGTTTCAATAATTTTTTCAACCAGGTCGTCTGTCGTTACAATCTCAACTTTGACCTTGGGTATAAAGTCAACAACATACTCAGCGCCACGATAGACTTCTGTATGGCCCTTTTGGCGGCCATAACCTTTTACTTCAGAAATGGTCATGCCATGTAAACCAATCTCAGCAAAAGCTTCCTTAAGCTGATCAAGTTTGAAAGGTTTAATGATTGCTTCAATTTTTTTCATTTTCTGCCTCCTGTTTATTTCATTATTGTAAAAAAAAATTTATAAATCATTTTGACATCTTTAATTCAACAATTGTGCCAAAATAAAAGATTAAACGTAAATTTTATAACTATATATTTAATATTATTGAATAAAAATTTTATTTACGAGAAGGGCAGCCCCCGCAAATGAAGCAATTATTTACATATTTGAAATAAATTTTTAAAATTGCATTAAATAAAATTACAAAAATGAAATATATTGGATGGAATTTAGAAATAAAGTTGCCAGGTTTTTTCCGGGCACCCGGAAGTGCCTGCCGGGGAAAGCCAGCATGGCTCTTCGTGGAATTTTTTTACAATAATGTAATTTTGCCCATCAAATAAATTGCATTATTGTAAAAGTATTTTTGTTCGTTTAGGTGGGATAAGAAGTAAATTCCCATAATTTTGAGGTGTTATGCGTAAGGCTAATTTCTGGCATGTCATTTGCTAAATATACTTAAATAGAGTTTCACTTATACACATTTGTTTAAGATGTTAGCTGCGAAATAAAATTTAAAAGGAGGATGTTTCAATGAATAGTGGAGATACGGCATTCATGCTAGTGGCTACAGCCTTGGTCATGCTTATGACCCCGGGCCTCGCCTTATTCTACGGAGGCCTTGTGCGTTCAAAAAATGTGCTGGCAACCATAATGCAAAGCTTTATCTGCCTGGGGCTCATTTCCATTACCTGGGTCCTTTTTGGTTATTCGCTTGCCTTTGGGCCTGATATAGGCGGTTTTATAGGCAATCTTGACTGGGCCTTATTAAAAGGTGTAAGCCTTTCTCCTGGGCCTTATTCTGATACTATCCCGGATCTTCTTTTTGTCGCCTTTCAGATGATGTTTGCCATCATTACTCCGGCCCTGATAACCGGGGCTTTTGCTGAGAGGATGAAATTTTCAGCATATATAATTTTTGCCCTGCTGTGGAGTACGCTGGTATACCTGCCTGTTTGCCACTGGGTCTGGGGAGGCGGCTGGATCGGAGGACACGGGGCTCTTGATTTTGCGGGTGGGACCGTTATCCATATCAATTCCGGTGCTGCTGCCCTGGTTGCCGCCATTGTTATTGGTAAACGCAAAGGATATGGTAAGGAGCCCTTCCATCCCCACAATCTGACCATGACTATCCTCGGGGCATCCATCCTCTGGGTTGGCTGGTTTGGCTTTAATGCCGGTTCTGCTTTGTCCGCAGGAGATATTTCAACCCTGGCCTTTTTTACAACCCAGGTTGCAGCAGGCGCAGCCGCCCTTTCATGGGTTATTGCTGAATGGATGATCCAGGGAAGGCCGACGACTCTCGGTGCTGCATCAGGAGCTGTAGCCGGACTGGTAGCCATCACGCCTGCTGCTGGATTTGTCAGTCCCGTTTCCGCAATTATTATAGGGCTGGTAGCCGGTGTTATCTGCTACCTGGCTGTGCTGCTCAAGGGTAAACTTCGCTACGATGATGCCCTCGATGTTGTGGCGGTACACGGTATTGGCGGCCTCTGGGGAGCCTTGGCAACAGGTCTTCTTGCCAGCACTGCTTGGAACCCAGGAGGGGCGGATGGGCTGTTCTATGGCAATCCAAAGCTGTTTGCAGTTCAGGCCTATGGCGCTTTTGCAACAATCGTCTATTCGATGATAGTTACCTTTATTATTCTAAAGGTTATCGATCTTTTGATCGGATTGCGGGTTGATGCTGAGGCGGAAGTTCGAGGACTTGACCTGGCAGAGCACAGTGAAGCTGGATACACCATCTAACCGGGAGTCAGGAGTTGAGGGTCAGCGACTGGCACAAATACGTAATACAATTTTGTAATAAAATTAGTATTTTTTTACAATTATGTCAATTACTGTGTATGGGTTTTGTGGGTTGGAACCAAATAAATATAAGAATAATAATGGGTTATGTTCACCCTGTCCACTTGGCATTCAATTTGCTTATAACAAAGAAAATTTATACTTAGGATACAATGCATGAGCGTTCAAGTCATTCATTATATAAAAGGAGTATGCCATGAAAAAAATTGAGGCAATTATTAAGCCGTTCAAGCTTGACGACGTCAAAGAGGCTGTAAATGTTATCGGTATCAAGTGAATTACAATTTCAGAGGTTAAGGGATACGGGCGCCAGAAAGGACACAAAGAGATCTACCGGGGCGCAGAATATATCGTTGATTTCATTCCTAAGGCTAAGCTTGAGATCATCGTCGATTCTACCCAGGTGGCTGAGGTGGTTGAAACGATATGCCAGGCTGCAAAGACGGGAAAAATCGGCGACGGCAAAATTTTCATACTGCCTGTTGAAGAGGTCATCAGGGTCAGAACAGGCGAAAAAGGTACTGAGGCTATTTAACAATTTTGTTTATCTTAGAGAGTTGTGCAACGCAATACTTATGAAAACACTGGAGAAAGCTACGGTCTCTCAGGCATGGCACAGACAACAATAGAGCCCCAGGATTTTAGCGGTCTCCAGGCTCGGCGGCAGGCCCTTGATGCTTATTGGCTGCAGGGGATCAGCGGTAATGCTCTTGTTCGCAAGCACTCCGAATTTATTGATCATCATCTGGCCAGCGGTTTTGCCAAGGGCGTCAGCGCTGAGGAAGGTTTTGCTTTGGTGGCCTTGGGGGGGTACGGCAGGCAGGAGCTTTATCCATTTTCAGACATAGACCTTATGCTGCTCTATAATCCTGAACAGAATGATCAACTCAATAGTGTTATTGAAGCAATTCTTTATCCTCTTTGGGATACGGGGCTTGAGGTCGGCCATGCGGTTCGCACCCTGGATGAATGTATAAGCCATGCTGCTGAAGACTTTTTTTTCAGGGTGGCAATGCTTGATGCCAGGCTTATTGCAGGTTCTGTTCCGCTTTTTGCCAAGCTCATCGCAAGGTACAAGACAGAATATATTGAGGGCAAGCGCCAGGAGTTCCTTGATGATATGCTCGAACAACGTTCAAAGCGGGAGACTCAATACGGCCGTCATGCGTATCTTCTCGAACCGCACATAAAGGAAAGCTGCGGCGGATTTCGCGATATCCAGTCCATGGTCTGGACAGCCCATGTTGTTTTTGGACTCAAGGATCTGCTCTCACTGCAGGAGGCAGGATTGCTTACCAAGCAAGAACTAGAGAGATTCGAGCAGGCACAGGATTACCTGATTCGCATACGCAACAGGCTGCACTATGTAAGCGGTCGTAAAAATGATCAGCTTTACTTTGAACATCAGGAAGAAATGGCGCACGCTTTCGGCTTTAGAAATGAAAGGGACATGCTTGCGGTTGAACATTTCATGCGTGAAGTATACGGACACATGCAGACCATATCAGTAACCACAGATCTTTTTTTTGAGCATGTTGAGGAAGTTCTTGGCAATGAGGAAAGCTCAGAGAAAACAAAGGTTCTTGAACCCGGAATTGAGGTGCGGCACGGCAAGATTCACTTGACTAATGCCGAGCTTCTTCAACATAAACAAAAACTCTTCATGCGGCTTTTTTATCAGTCGGCCAAGACAGGAGTACCTCTGCATTTCAGAACACGCAAAGCCATAACAGCCAACCTGAGTCAAGTAGATGACAAGCTGCGCCGGTCGCGTAGAAATGCAAAACTCTTCATGACGATTCTGGGCACCACTCATCCTTTCAGGGTTATGGAAGATATGCTTGATACAGGTTTTTTAACTGCCTATCTACCTGAATTTACCAAAGTTGAATCCCTGGCTCAGCATGATGTATACCATGTTTATACCGTTGACCGTCACCTCGTTCAAACAATTAAAGAACTAGAATCATTAAAAGAAGAAGAAGCAAACATTTATGCAGCGGTAAGTGAAGCACATCTTTTGTTTCTGGCCGGGCTGCTGCATGATGTAGGCAAGGGCTTTGGTAACGACCATGCTGACAGGGGCGCTGACATGGTTCGGCAGATGGGCGAACGGCTGAATTTAGCAGCCGATGAGCTTGAAACCCTTGATTTCCTGGTGCGCAACCATCTTTTTCTTTCTCATACTGCTTTGCGGCGTGACCTCGAGGACGAAGAATTTCTCATGCGTTGTGCCAACATGATCCAATTCCCTGAATTGCTAGCCATGCTCTATCTGCTAACCATTGCCGATGCCAGGGCAACCGGCCCTACGGTCTGGAATGACTGGAAAGCAGCTTTACTGCTTGAGCTTTACTTGAAAATTGCCCTGCTGCTTGATAGAAGTGACCTTTCTCAGCAGGAACAAGCTCTCAGTGCTGAACTCGGAGCGCAATGGATCCGGGAAAAGGCTTCGGAGCTTTTGCCGGATTCGGCTAAAATAGATTTTGATCTTTTTTCAGATGATTATTTACTCAGTTTCCCACCTGCGGTTATAGTAGATCATATTACGCAAGCGAATAAACTGGGAAAGCAAAAAGTTATATTTTCCCATGAGCAAAACAAAGAGTCCTGGTCGCTGCTCGTTATGACCAGGGACCGCCCTGGTTTACTGGCCAGAATATTTGGTGTGCTTGCATTGCACAACCTCAATGTACTGGCTGCAAAGATCTTTACCTGGGCAGATGGTACTGCTGTTGATACAATCGAGGTTTCTTCTGCCATATCGGAATCATATGAGGGCCAGGATTGGGCAGCGATGGAAAAGGAACTGCATCTGGCCATCCAACAGCGTCTGGGGCTGGAGTATCGCTTAAGCAAAAAGCTGGCGCCGTTGCGCAATAAACCTCAGGGAGTACAACCGCGCCTTGCTGCAAAGGTAACAATAGATAATAAGGCATCGGAATTATTTTCGGTGATTGAGGTATTTTCAGAGGATAGGATAGGAATTCTTTACGATATAACCAAAACCCTGTCTGATTTCGGCATCAGTATTTACAGGGCAAGGATAGGCTCGAAAGCCGACCAGGTAGTAGATGTTTTTTATGTCCTGGATTATGACAGGAAAAAGATTGAAGACCCCGACTTTAAAAAAGAACTGCAACAGGGGCTGCTCCATGCAGTCACATGTGCATAAAAAGAAAAAGGGAGGCGCGGTAATAAATAAACAGTAACATGAGTTTTGATGTTCCAGAAAAAGATAACCCCAAAAATAAAAGGAGACAGAAAATGACAAGAAATCAAATCATGAAAATCATCAAGGATAAGAATGTCCAGTTTTTCAGACTGCAGTTTATTGATATAAACGGCATCATGAAAAATGTTGCTGTACCGAAAAGCCAGATCGAAAAAGCCCTTAACGGAGACATAATGTTTGATGGATCATCCATTGACGGCTTTGTTCGTATCAATGAGTCAGACATGTATCTAAAGCCAGATTACAATACCTTCACTGTTCTGCCCTGGAGAATCAAGGAAGGTGTTGCTGCGGCCAGGATAATCTGTGATGTTTACATGGCAGATGGCAAGACCCCGTTTGGCGGCTGCCCCAGGGTTAATCTGAAACGGGTTCTGGCGGAAGCCAAGAAAATGGGATTTACCATGAATGTTGGCACCGAAGCAGAGTTCTTCCTTTTCAAACGCGATGAAAGTGGAGACGCTACCACGGAAACCCATGACACAGCTGGATATTTTACGGTTGATACCGATGACGAAGGCATTGACTGCAGGCGCGAGATTATTCTTACCCTCGAGCAAATGGGATTTGAGATCGAAGCTTCCCATCATGAGGTTGCCGAGGGCCAGCACGAGATTAATTTCAAATACGCTGATGCAATAACTGCAGCAGACAATACTGTGACCTTTAAATGGGTGGTCAAGACCATTGCCAAGAAATACGGCCTGCATGCCACCTTCATGCCCAAACCTGTTTTCGGTATAAATGGTAGCGGTATGCACACCAACCAGTCGCTGTTCAACCTCGACGGTTCAAACGCTTTTTTTGATAAAAAGGACAAATTGCAGCTTAGCAAGGTGGCCTACCAGTATATAGCAGGTATTGCCAAAAATGCCCGCGGTTTTGCTGCTGTTACCAATCCCCTGGTAAACTCCTACAAGCGTTTGGTACCCGGTTACGAGGCTCCTGTATATGTTGCCTGGTCAGCTTCCAACCGATCCGCCCTAATGCGTATTCCTTCTGCTCGAGGTATGAGTACCAGGGTAGAGGTCCGTAACCCGGATCCAACCTGTAATCCCTATATGGCTTTTGCCATGATGCTCAATTCTGGCCTTGACGGCATCAAGAACAAGCTGACTCCGCCTCCATCAACAGATGTCAATATTTACGATATGACTCCGAACCAGATGAAGAGAGCAAAAATCAAGAGTATGCCTGCATCATTGCTGGAAGCACTTGAGGAGCTAAAGAAAAATCCCATTGCCAAGGATACCCTTGGACCGCATATTTATGAGAAGTATGTTGAGAGCAAGGAAAAGGAATGGGATAGCTTCAGGATTCATGTTACCGATTGGGAGATCGAGAACTATCTGAAGATCTATTAATTGTTTAATTTTAAGATTACTGAAAAAGCCCGAGGTTCTGCCACGGGCTTTTTCAGTGTTGGAAATAAAACCTTAAAAAGATCTATTTCTTTACCTTGAATTTTTTTGTATCAATTTCATAATGGTGGATCTTGTAATTGATGATCCTGAGGCTGGTATCGAGCTCCTTAGCCGCCCTGGTCTGGTTCCCGCTGGTACGTTTCAGGGCCTCGACAATAAGTTCGCGTTCAAAATTTTCCACGGCACCGGCCAGGGAAA
Source organism: Deltaproteobacteria bacterium (assembly GCA_019312695.1). GTDB lineage: Bacteria > Desulfobacterota > Desulfobulbia > Desulfobulbales > BM004 > BM004. Next base: position 8,924 of record JAFDCT010000270.1, read on the forward strand.
GGGCCTGCTTGGAATTAACGCTTTCCGAGGTCTGCAGGCTGGGCGGCAGATGGTAGCTTTTGATGGACTCCTCGTCGCAGATGAGGACAGCTCGTTCGATACAGTTCTGCAGTTCCCGCACATTGCCCGGCCAGTGGTACTGCAGCAGCAGGTCAATAGCAGGCGTTGATATTCTTCTAATTCCTTTATTGTTTTCATCATTGTATTTTTTAAGAAAATATTCGGTCAGCAAAAGTATATCCGTTCTTCTTTCCCGCAAAGGCGGCAAATAAATGGGAAAGACATTGAGGCGGTAATAAAGATCTTCACGAAAGTGCTTTTCTGCCACTGCCTTTTCCAGGTCACGGTTTGTGGCGGCCACAAGCCGGACATCGCACTTTATGGGACTAACGCCTCCCAGTCGCTGGAATTCCCGGTCCTGGACAACCTGCAATAGTTTGACCTGAACCGACTGACTCAATTCCCCGATTTCATCAAGAAAAAGGGTGCCACTCTCGGCAAGTTCAAAACGTCCTTTCTTCATGGCATGGGCTCCGGTAAAGGCCCCTTTTTCATGACCGAAAAGTTCACTTTCAAGCAGGGTTTCAGGCAGGGCGGAACAGTTGACCACGATGAACGGCTTTTTGGCTCTGCTGCTGTTGTAATGAAGAGCCCTGGCTACCAGTGTCTTGCCTGTGCCAGATTCACCCCGTAATAAAACAGTGGCATTGGAATCCGAAACCCGGTGCAGCATTTCAAACATTTCCTGCATGCGGCTGCTGTTGCCGATTATATTTGCGACCCGGTATTTTTCCGAAAGCTCCTTTTTCAGCTCAATATTCTCCTGGGTCAACCGTTCCCGGTTTTCTTTTTCCGCCTGTATCCGCAGGGCAGTCTGGGCAATGAGACCGCTTACAATAGTGAGGTAGCGCAACTCATCTTCATAGTTCAGGTCTTCCTTATATTGCAGGTCAATGCTCAGGGCCCCGAGAGTGCGCTTATCATGTTTGATCGGTACACATATAAAGGAGTTCTGCTGTTTGCTGATATCGCCGCGGGTGCGTGTCCGGTTAAGGAACTGGGCTTCCTCCCCGATATGGGGGATAACAATCGGCTGGCCCGTTGCAACAACTCGGCCAGTTATTCCTTCGCCAACTTTGTATTTTCCCCTTTTTCTTGCTTCTGCTGGCATGTTATGTGCTACCTCAATCTCCAACTGCCCAGTGAGAGGGTTGACAATGGTTAACGTACCGTTGTGCATGCCTTTGCGTTCTGAAAGGATTTTGACAATTTCTTCCAGGCTGTCCCGCAGATCAATGGATGAGGCAAGCACCTTTGTTACTTCGTACAGGCAGGTGATATCCTCAAGTTCTTTATTTATGGTTTCTTTTTTGAGCGGGGCCATGGTTTATTACAGCCTTTTCGTTCTTGCCACAATACTCTTCACCGGGTTATCCGATTGAGATGATTTTTGTAAGCAGGCTTTCAAATTTGTTTATAAAAAGAAGACGAATATTACAAAATTGTCATAATTTTGTCCAGCAACTTTTACGGCTTGCAGGTCCGTCGCCCCTTAAGGGTCATGTGACAAACCGGTTGACACCATGGATTGAAAAGGAATAGATTCCTCCCAAAAGGGTCGGTATTAATGCGCAGCCGGTTGTTTAAAGATGCTGTGGTGTGAGGGATATGCCCTGCAAATAGAGATACAGGAGGAAAAACGGTGATGGGAGCAGGAACCTTTTCAGTAGCAACAGGCAGTAGAATGGAATTTCTGGACATCACGGGCCAGGTGCAGAAGGAAGTTGCCCGCTCCGGCATAAGTGACGGTATCTGTTATGTTTACAATCCGCACACCACTGCAGGATTGACTATAAATGAAGGGGCAGACCCTGCAGTCCAGGATGACATTCTGGCGGTTCTCAAGAAAATCATACCGTTTGACCACCCTTACAGGCACATGGAAGGTAACTCGCCGGCCCATATAATGGCATCGCTCTTGGGCAGTTCGGTGACTGTTTTCATCGAGAACGGCCAGCTGGTTCTCGGCACCTGGCAAAAAATTTTTTTCTGTGAATTTGACGGCCCCCGTTCCCGAAAAGTAAAATGGAAGCTGCTGTAAAAATACTCTCCTGCTCATCGGTCTAATATGAAAAAAAAAATATCACCTCCCCTGGAAATTACCCAGCCGCATGGTATTGTTTTTGGCTTTGACAGGAAGACTGACGAACAGTCCCTTGCCGCGTTTGTGCTGCGATTTGCTGATAAAGAATTACTGAAAGTGCTCCTGCCGCGCCTGCAGGATGAGGATATTCTGGCAACTGTCGATTTTCTTACAACAATCATGCGGAAGTACCTGTCCGAGAAAGAATACCATTCCCTGTTCCTGGCCGATTAGCAGGCACGGAGAGGGATTGACCATAGAGGTAAGAGCTGATGAATTCAGGGATCATTGAAGACCTGCCCGCATTTCTGCAGATCCTGAAAAAGGAGTCGGAACTGCTTGAAATAGACACGCAGGTTGATCCGTATCTGGAAATTGCGGAAATTCACCGCAGGGTTATTGCCCGGGGTGGACCGGCTCTGCTTTTTACCAACGTGGTCAACAGTCAGTTTCCGGTGGTAACCAACCTGTTCGGCACGAACCATAGGATGGAGCTTGCCTTCGGCACCCGGCCCCAGCAGTTTGTCAGAGAACTGGTACGGGCTGCGGAAACTCTGATGCCCCCTAGCCTGGAAAAGCTCTGGTCGGTGCGGGGTCTCATATTTGACGGCCTCAAAGTTGGAACCAGAACTGTTAAGTCCGGCCCGATTCTCGAGGTTCATAAAGAACCGTCAAAACTCACCGAGTTGCCGCTTCTGACCTCCTGGCATTCGGATGGGGGGCCTTTTGTTACCCTGCCGCTTGTCTATACTGAACATCCTGAGGGTAAAGGCCACAACCTGGGGATGTACCGCATACAGCGTTATGATGATGCTACCACAGGTATCCATTGGCAGATCCACAAAGGTGGAGGCTACCATTATCATGCCGCAGAATTAAGAAACGAAGTATTGCCCCTTACCCTTTATATTGGAGGTCCTCCGGCATTGATGCTGGCTGCAATTGCCCCATTGCCGGAAAATATTCCGGAGCTCATTCTGGCCTCGCTGCTGCTGGGCAAAAAACTTGAAATGGTCAAGAACCCCCACGGAGGACATCCGCTTGTTGCCCGGACAGAATTTGCTCTTACCGGAATTGTGCCGCCGCATATCAGGCGGCCAGAGGGGCCCTTTGGCGATCATTACGGGTACAATTCCCTGCAGCATGACTACCCTGTCTTCCAGGTGCAGCACATGTATCACCGCAGGAATGCCGTATATCCCGCTACAGTTGTCGGCCGGCCGCGCCAGGAGGATTTTTTTATCGGTGACTTTCTGCAGGACCTGCTTTCGCCCCTGTTCCCTCTGGTAATGAGCAGTGTCCGCCAGCTGAAAACCTTCGGTGAA
>JAFDCT010000271.1 GCA_019312695.1 Deltaproteobacteria bacterium
TCACTTGTCTGAGTCTGAGGTGTAAATGATACTCATAGCTGCTGCCACTGAAAATGAAATAAAATCTTTGAAGCAGATTCTGGCCGCCTTCAAAGAGGTGGAGATATTTATTACCGGTATGGGGCCTGTTAAAACTGCTGCCAGCCTCAGCAGCTTTCTGGCTCTGCATGGTTCAGGAATAGATGCTGTTTGGAATATTGGTGTGGCTGGCGCATATTGTAACTCCGGCGTGAACTTGCTTGATATTTGCCTGGCCCGCCAGGAGGTTCTAGGTGATTATGGCATCTGCCTGGAGGATGAGATCGTAGATTTTGATCCCGATCTTAACAAAACCAGTGTTTCTTTGTTCTGCGAAGAGAACCTGGCAGATCAATTTGAGAAAATTCTAACCGCCCATAACATTGTTTGCAAAAAAGTAAATTTTGTCACTGTTAATTGCTGCACCGGCACAACGAAACGGGGCGAATATTTACGCCAAAAATTTGATGCCGGGTGTGAAAATATGGAAGGTGCTGCAGTGACAATCGTCTGCCAGAGCCATAACATTCCATGTGTTGAGTTGCGCTGCATAAGCAACATGGTTGAAGACAGGGACAAAACCAGATGGCGCCTTTCGGAAGCCGTTGAAAAAATATGCAAAGTGGCCGAGATTCTCCTCCAGGCGCATAATCTGAACAAGTCTACCCGTGGCAAGGATTGAGATGTGAAGAGATTTTTAACAAAGCAGCAGGTTTATTTATGAAACAGCTTTCCATAGGATATTCACCCTGCCCAAATGACACGTATATATTCTGTGCTTTGGTCAACGGGAAGATACCGCTGTCGGGCTGGAGTCTACAGCCTGCCTTACTTGAAGATGTTGAAACCTTGAATGAATGGGCCATGCAGGCCCGGCTCGATATTACGAAACTTTCTTTCCATGCCTTAGGACATGTTCTTGACAATTATGTCCTGCTCCATTCCGGAGCTGCACTCGGGCGCGGTTGCGGGCCTCTGCTGGTTGCTGGCCGTCCAGTGAATACCGGTGAATTTGCTGATATGACTGTGGCAGTGCCGGGAGAATACACAACCGCAGCCATGCTCCTTAAACTCTATTCATCTGCCTGGAAGAAGGTCGTTATGCTGCGTTTTGATGAAATCATACCGGCCATTGAAGCCGGCGTTATTGATTGTGGGGTAATTATTCATGAAAGCAGATTTACTTACAAGAACAGGGGGCTTATGCTGATTGTCGACCTCGGTGCCTGGTGGGAGGAAATATCAGGACATCCCATACCGTTGGGAGGTATTGTTGCAAGGCGCTCGCTCGGCAGGGATATCATCACAAAAATTGACAAAGCTGTAAAGGCAAGCATCAAATGGGCCCATCAGAATAGCAATTTATGCCGGCCATATATAAAGAAATATGCCCAGGAACTTAATGAATCAGTTATACAGGAACATATAGGCCTTTATGTCAATCCTTTTACGGAAAACCTGGGAGAGGAGGGTTTGGCAGCAGTAGAGTTTTTTTTTCAAAAAGGACGCCAGACCGGCTTATTGCCAGATTTTTCTCAAAATACCCTGACAATTGTATGATTTATTTAAACAAATAGTTTTAGTGAAAATTTTCTGTCTGCCGATAAAAGGGCTTCAAGCGGTTTATCCTCAGCAGCATTGGAGATTAAATTTAGGTGTATAAAAATATTTATGAAAGCTTTTATGCTTTTCAAAAAAGATATGACAACAAATAAGACCATGTTTCCCAATTCAGGTAAAAAGCCGGACTGGTATGAACCCGGCCAAACATTGGCTTGACAAGATTATCCAGGGTGCTATATATTCAATTTTTTTTCTAAAAAATATATTCGTTTATTATGCAATCGATTAAGATTTAAGGAAAAACCATTATCCTAGGCCTTGGGAAAGTGCTCAGAGCAAAATAATGAGCATACTTTGAGTAAATCAGGAAACGAAGGAATTCTCTATGAAAGTGACAGGTGCACAAGCAATTATCAAATGCCTCCAAGAGCAGAATGTTGAAGTTATTTTTGGTTTCCCCGGCGGTGCGGTTATTGATCTTTATGATGAACTGGAAAGGTCAGATATTACCCATGTCCTTGTAAGGCATGAACAGGCTGCAGTCCATGCTGCCGATGCTTACGGCAGGGTGAAAGGCGATGTCGGGGTCGCCCTGGTTACCTCCGGTCCAGGTGCAACAAATACTGTAACAGGAATCGCTTCAGCCTATATGGATTCTATCCCGCTTGTTGTGTTTACCGGTCAGGTGCCAACAGCTCTTATCGGCAATGATGCGTTTCAGGAGGTCGATATTGTCGGGATTACAAGACCCTGCACCAAGCATAATTATCTGGTAAAAGATCCCAATGAACTCGTGCCCATTATTCGTGAGGCATTTTATATTGCCAGGACAGGTCGTCCAGGCCCGGTTCTTATTGATCTGCCCAAGGATGTCGTAAACGCAAAGATTACTTTTACTGAACCCAAGCCCATTAAAATGCAGACTTATAGGCCAACCTATGAGCCGCATCCAGGTCAGATTGCCAAGGCCTGCAAAGAAATTTTAAAGGCCAAAAAGCCTGTGATTTATGCCGGTGGCGGCGTTATTGCCTCAAACAGCAATGAGGAATTGACAGAGCTTGCCACTAAATTGAATATACCGGTAACCATGACGCTCATGGGGCTGGGAGGCTTTCCGGGAACCCATAAACTCTCCATGGGAATGCTCGGTATGCATGGGACGTACTATGCCAATATGGCAGTATCAAAATGTGACCTGCTGATAGCCATCGGAGCCCGTTTCGATGACCGGGTTACGGGCAGAATTGATGCTTTCGCGCCCCATGCCAAAATCATCCATGTTGATATTGATCCAACGTCAATCAGTAAGAATGTCAAGGTTGACATCCCCATCGTTGCTGACTGTAAATATGCCCTGACAGCAATGAACAGATGGTTTGATGTCCAGGAGGATTTCAAAGAAAAAGAGCAGGAAGAAAGGATTGCGCCCTGGTTTGACGAGATCAATGACTGGAAGCGCAAGCATCCGCTTGGATATGTGGAGGAGGGTGATATAATCAAGCCTCAATTTGTGGTTCAGAAACTGCACGAATTGACAAAAGGGGAGGCCATTATTTCTACCGAAGTCGGTCAGAACCAGATGTGGGCTGCACAGTTTTATCATTTTAATAAGCCAAGGCATTTTCTCACATCCGGTGGTCTGGGTGTTATGGGATATGGCTTTCCTGCAGCAATTGGAGCGCAGATGGCTGCGCCCGGAAGAACGGTAATTGATGTGGCCGGAGACGGGTCACTGCAGATGAATATCCAGGAACTGGCGACGGCAAGGCAGTATAAATGCCCGGTTAAGATTGCTATCCTCAATAATAACTTCCTGGGTATGGTCAGGCAGTGGCAGGAACTTTTTTATGAAAAACGTTATGCTGCTACCGGCCTTGAGGTGGCTCCTGACTTTGTAGCTTTGGCCCAGGCTTACGGTGCGGTTGGTCTGCGGGCGACAAAAATCAGTGAAGTTGAACCTGTTATCAAGGAGGCCTTGAAAACTGATAACACGGTTATTATGGACTTTGTTATTGCCAGAGAGGAAGGAGTATTTCCAATGGTGCCTGCCGGTAAAGCCACAACCGAAATGCTTTTGGTGTGATTTTTTTACGAACCTCAATAGTGAATAAGATGATAAAATTATAATAAGGACAGCAAAATGAAACATACCATTTCAGTTTTACTGCAAAACAAGCCAGGTGTTCTGTCAAGAGTTACAGGTCTTTTCAGTGGCCGTGGTTTCAATATAGAAAGCCTTTCAGTTGCAGAGACACTTGAGCCCAGTGTTTCCTGTCTGACTTTGGTCACGCGCGGCCCGGACCACATTATCGAGCAGATAACCAAACAGCTCCATAAATTGATTGATGTTATCAAGGTTGTTGATATAAGCGAGTCAGATTACGTGGAACGGGAAATGGTTCTTATCAGAGTCAAGGCAGAGTCCCACACCCGGGCTGAAGTATTGCGTGTCATTGATATTTTTCGCGGCAAGGTGGTTGACGTCAGCCCCAAGAGTTATGCAGTCGAAATTACCGGGCCGCAAAGTAAAATCAAGGCAGTGATAGATATACTTAAACCTATCGGCATACAGGAGATTATACGTACCGGTACCATTGCCATGGCGCGGGCCAAGAAATTTTAATGCTGCACTACTGTTTCGGTATGTATTTTTATTGGCCAGAGAGTCATTACACGTGCAAATGTTGTTTGCCTGGTGTTTTTTTAGGAGCAGGTTAAATTTACCTTATATAATTTGCTCCCCGGGTAAACTGATGTTTTGGGTTATAAACCTTTGATAAATCTCCCCTGATCGAGATGTAATGTTATGAAAGAACCTCAGATACCCATAGCAAGGGAAGGATATCCTTTTATTATCTTTGCGGCCTTTTTGACCCTGACAATGGCCCTGCTGGGATACGAGTTTTTTGCCTTAATAGCTCTTTTTCTGACCGGGTTTGTTTTTTATTTTTTCCGCGATCCTGAACGGGTTATACCCGATGCCGAAGATGTTGTCATATCACCGGCGGACGGGAAGGTAATCCTGGTTGAAAAGATGTTTGATGACAGGTTTGTCAATGAACATGTATTTAAGGTTTCAATTTTTATGTCGGTCTTTGATGTACATGTTAACCGGCTGCCGTTCTCAGGGCAGGTCGAAAAAGTACAATACAAAGCTGGGAGCTTTTATGCCGCAAATACTGATCAGGGTGGACTGTCAAATGAGCACTGCGCCGTTTTGTTTACCACCTCCAAGAATTTTCGTTATGCGGTAGTTCAGATTGCAGGCCTTGTCGCACGCAGGATTGTCTGCTGGGCCGAGAAAGGTGATACGGTTAAGCGGGGAGAACGTTTTGGCCTTATTCGTTTTGGGTCAAGAGTCGACATATATTTACCGCAAAATATGCAACTGGAAGTGCGGTCGGGCCAGAGAGTCCGGGCCGGTGAAACGATAATTGGTTATATAACCTGATTATTTTTTGCGGTTAATATTCTACTTATGGTGTAATATATATAGGTTTTTAAGTAGTTATTCCATAATAGAACAAGGTGCAAAATTATGCGCAAAGAAAATCAAGAGAACAACGGCCTTGAGGCATGCGATCATAGCCAGCGCATGATTCATCCTCTACCGTGCCTGTTCACTACCGCAAGTCTTTTGAGTGGTTTTTATGCAATAATTTCAGCGATAAATGGTAATTTTTTTAATGCCGCCGTTGCAATTATCGTGGCCGGTATTTTCGATGGCCTTGACGGCAGGGTTGCACGCCTGACCAAAACAACAAGTATTTTCGGCATGGAATTTGATTCTTTAAGTGATCTTGTATCCTTTGGAGTTGCGCCGGCATTGCTTGCATATCTCTGGGCTCTGGAGCCGTATGGCCGCTATGGCTGGCTGGCCGCCTTTCTTTATGTGGCCACAACTGCACTGCGCCTGGCACGCTTTAATTCACTTTCTTTGGATAAGGCCCCTAAAGATTTTGTCGGGTTGCCTTGTCCCGCTGCTGCCGGTATGATAGCAACCACGGTGCTTTTTTCGCGCTATCTTGGCGCGACCGAGACTGTAAAGCATGTATCCATTTTGCTTCTTGTTTATCTGCTTTCCTATCTCATGGTAAGCAATATTCGTTACGTGAGCTTCAAACACCCGGCAGCCAAAGGGAAGAAAACCTTCCAGGTAACAGTGGCTATAGTGCTTTTGCTTATTCTTGTAGCAGCCGAGCCGCCTGTAACACTTTTTGTGATAGGTCTTGTCTATGTCCTATCCGGTCCGTTCAGTGCGGCCTACAGGACTATGCATAAGGCGGAAAAAGGCACTAAAGAGCAGGAAAACACAATTTAGATTCGCTGTCTTCACATAAAGATAAATACCGCCTGATGTAAAGATATGGCCAGGATATAATTGTATCCTGGCATTTCTTGTTTAGTTGAATGAGGCAGGTTAAAAATTCCGGAGTTTGGAAGCAGAGGCTAGTAATTGTAGATATATACCCGTAGAGGAAACAGATATGCCAGAAAAAATATTCATATTCGATACAACATTACGCGATGGGGAGCAGTCTCCAGGTGCCAGCATGAACATGCAGGAGAAGTTCCGTTTAGCCCAGCAGCTTGTTCTACTGAATGTTGATATAATTGAGGCGGGTTTTCCCATTGCATCCACGGGTGATTTCGAGTGCGTCAAGAATATTGCCGATAATATCAAAGGGGCCCAGATTGCAGGCCTGGCACGTTGCAGTAAACAGGATATCGACCGTGCCTGGGAAGCTCTGAAAAATGGCGAAAACCCCAGGATTCATACCTTCCTGGCTACCTCTGATATTCATATGCATTACAAACTTAAGATGGACCGGGAGCAGGTACTTGCCCTGGCAATTGAATCAGTAAAATATGCAGCACAATATACATCCAATGTTGAGTTCTCTGCGGAAGATGCTTCACGCAGTGATCTGGACTTTGTCTGTCAGGTGTTTGAAGCAGTTATTAAAGCAGGAGCAACCACGCTTAATTTTCCGGACACCACCGGCTACGCCCTGCCTGATGAATTTGGTGCCAAGATTGCCTATCTCATCAAGAATATACCGAATATAGATAAGGCAGTGTTAAGTGTTCACTGTCATAATGATCTTGGCCTGGCAGTGGCTAATTCTCTGGCCGCCATTAACAATGGCGCCCGCCAGGTGGAATGTACTATCAACGGACTTGGGGAAAGAGCAGGCAACACGGCAATGGAAGAAATTGTCATGGCAATCCGCACCCGTGCAGACCAATTGCCTGTACATACGGATATTGTTACGGAGCATATTCATCCCAGCAGCCGTCTGGTCAGTACCATCACAGGCATGCCCGTGCAGCCGAACAAAGCCATAGTGGGAGCCAATGCCTTTGCCCATGAGTCAGGTATACACCAGGATGGTGTATTAAAGGAGAGAACAACCTATGAGATCATGAATCCCTCTGATATTGGTTTAACCAAGGGCAACCTGGTTTTGGGAAAACATTCAGGGCGTCACGCCTTGAAAGACCGTATTGAGGTCATGGGATATTCCCTGTCCAATGAAGAACTGGACCGGGTATTTATCAGGTTCAAAACTCTGGCAGATGTCCGAAAGGAGATTTTTGATGAGGATGTGGAGGCCATTATCATGGATGAGATAATCCAAATCCCTGAGGTTTTTGAACTTGTATCCCTGGGAGTTATGAGCGGTTCCATGAAGCTGCCCACCGCATCGGTACGCCTCAAGGTTGAAGGTGAGGAGAGAGAAGGTGCTGCAATCGGTGTCGGACCGATTGATGCCACATATAGGACCATAGCACAACTTACAGGAACAAGCAGCAAACTGCTTTTCTTTTCAGTCAGTTCAATTACCGGCGGCACAGATGCTCAAGGTGATGTGCTTGTGAGGATCGAGGATAAAGGTCGGGTGGTAATTGGCTACGGGCTTGATCCGGATATTATCACTGCCGCCGGCAAGGCATACCTGAATGGTTTGAACAGGTTGGTATATCTGCAGAAAGAGGCAGGAAAAAACAGTAACTAGAAGGCAATCTAACCAATAATAATAAAACAGGACTAAGAGGATAATGAGCAAAACGTATAAAATTGCAGTTATGGGAGGTGACGGCACCGGCCCTGAGGTGGCTGTTGAAGGAGTAAAAGTTCTCAAGGCCGCGGCGGAAAAATTTAAATTCAAACTGGAATTGACAGATTTTGATTATGGTGGCGACCGCTATCTTCGAACCGGCGAGGTCTTGCCGGATAATGTTGTGGAGGTATTAACCAAGCATGATGCTATTTTCCTGGGCGCCATCGGACATCCTGATGTAAAACCCGGTATCCTGGAAAAAGGCATTCTTTTAAGTCTAAGGTTTGCCCTTGACCAGTATATCAATCTGCGACCGGTTATTCTGTATCCTAATGTGGATACACCCCTGAAGGATAAAGGACCGGAAGATATTGACTTTGTTGTGGTGCGTGAAAATACGGAAGGTCTTTATGCCGGCGCCGGAGGGGTTTTGAAAAAAAACACTCCTGACGAAGTGGCAGTCCAGGAATCAATCAACACCAGGAAAGGTGTTGAGCGTTGTATCCGCTATGCCTTTGATTATGCCCGGAAGCGCAACAAGAGGAAACAGGTTACTCTCTGTGGCAAAACAAACGTGCTTACCTATGCCTTTGATCTCTGGGAGCGCACCTTTTATGAGGTTGCCAAAGAATATCCCGATATCAAGACAGATTATGCCCATGTTGATGCAATCTGTATGTGGATGGTGAAAAATCCCGAGTGGTTTGATGTCATTGTGACGGATAACATGTTCGGTGACATTATTACTGATCTTGGTGCCATGATCCAAGGTGGTATGGGAATTGCCGCAGGCGGCAATATTAATCCGGAAGGCGTCAGCATGTTTGAGCCAATTGGCGGCTCTGCCCCGAAGTATACCGGCAAGAATGTCATTAATCCCCTGGCTGCAATCGGTGCTGCCCAGATGATGCTTGACCATCTCGGCGAAAGTGAAGCTGCCCAGGCCATAGAAAATGCTATCCGCAGGACGGTTGCTGAGAAACTGGATAGTCTTTCAGCCGGCCAAATGGGCTACGGCACCAAAGAAGTAGGGGACCTGGTGGCAGGGGCGGTTTGAGTAAACGTAAAATATGGAATGGAAAATGAATAATTAAAAAAATAGAGTTCAGTTATGAGTGAGCAGAATAGAAAGTACAATGTTGCGGTAGCAGGTGCCACAGGTGCGGTTGGAGGGGCAATGCTGGATGTTCTCGAGCGGCTTGATTTTCCGATTAATGAGTTGCGTTTATTGGCTTCAGAACGTTCTGTAGGTAAAAAACTGAAATTCAGGGAGCAGGAGATACCGGTTCAGTTATTGTCAAAAGATGCCTTTGCAGGTATCGAGATTGCCCTTTTTTCTGCAGGTGCGGCCCGGTCCCTGGAGTTTGCTTCGGCAGCAGCAGCAGCAGGGGCTGTAGTGATTGATAATTCCAGCGCCTTCCGGATGGATGATGAGATCCCTCTCGTAGTCCCGGAAGTCAACCCGCATGCCATTGCCCGGTATACTAAAAGGGGTATTATTGCCAATCCGAACTGTTCGACAATCCAAATGCTTGTTGCTTTAAAGCCTATTCATGACAGGGCTGGAATTAAACGTATAGTGGTTTCTACATATCAGGCAGTTTCCGGGACCGGTGCTAAGGCTATCGCAGAACTTGAGGCCCAGGTAAAAGCATATGCGGCCGGTGAGCCTTTGCAGAATAACGTCTATCCCCACCAGATAGCCTTTAACTGTTTGCCGCATATCGATTCCTTTCTGGATAATGGTTACACCAAGGAAGAGATGAAAATGGTTAATGAAACCCGTAAGATTTTTGAGGATCAAACCATCGGGGTTACTGCAACCACGGTTAGGGTTCCCGTTTTTTACGGTCACTCGGAATCAGTAAATATTGAGACTGCAAAAAAGATATCTGCGGCAGAAGTAAAGGAACTTCTTGCAACTGCCCCCGGAGTTAAGCTTGTAGACGAACCCAGTCTCAGCATTTATCCTCTGGCACTTGATTGCGCCGGCAAGCTTGAAACGCTGGTTGGCAGGATACGCGAGGATGAATCTATTGAAAATGGCATTAATCTCTGGGTGGTGGCAGATAATATCCTGAAAGGTGCAGCTTTAAATGCAGTGCAGATAGCAGAAATAGTTGTAAGGGATTATCTGTAATTGAGGATAATAGGGGGCAAGGTAAAAGGGCGGCGTTTACAGACACCATCCAAGGGGAAGGCGAAACACTCCTGTCAGTCCATTCGGCCAACTGCAGACAAAGCCAGGGAGGCACTTTTCAGCATCATCAGCAGTGAAGTTGAAAGCGCGGCTGTTCTAGATCTTTATGCCGGAACAGGAGCCCTGGGACTTGAAGCACTGAGCCGTGGTGCTGAACTGGCTGTATTTGTTGATAACAATACGAGTGCTGTCCAGGTAATAAGAAGAAACATTACGTTGTGCGGCTTTTCGGACAATTCATTCGTTTTTAAGAGGGACCTGTCAAAAGGTCTTTCTTTTTTAACAGAAGGGCTGCCAGAAAAAATTTTTTCCGTTGTATTTGTTGACCCTCCTTATCGGAAAGGGATCGCGGCTAAAATGTTGGGGAAATTGGCAAATTCATCTTTGCTCAGCCCTCAAGCACTTGTTGTCATTGAAGAGGATGCCTTTGCGGAACTGCCGACGCAGGTTGCGGGTCTGACCCTCGTCGACCGGAGGCGTTACGGCGATACAGGTTTCTGGTTTTATCGCCGGAATTAATTCTTGCAGAAGCTTTACAACAAAGGGAGAAGCTCCATGGCGAAGAACAATGAGAGAATTGTGGTGTATCCTGGAACTTTTGATCCAATAACCATGGGGCACCTCGATATTATCAACCGGGCTCTGGAGTTGTTTGATCGTGTAGTAGTGGCTGTGGCCAGACATCCGAGCAAAACCCCGCTTTTTACCCTGGAAGAACGTTTACAGATGATAAGTGATTGCTTCAAAAGGACCAATAAAAATGTAGAGGTCGAGGCGGTCTCCGGTCTGCTGGTGGAATATGCCTTCAAAAAGGGCGCTAATTCAATTGTCAGAGGCTTACGGGCCGTTTCCGACTTTGAGTATGAGTTTCAGCTCGCCCTCATGAACAGAAGACTGGAGCGTCATGTTGAAACGGTATTTCTTATGACCGGCTTTCGTTGGATATTCATAAGTTCCAGTATTATCAAAGATGCCGCCCAGCACGGTGGGGATGTGAGCGGCCTGGTTCCTGAGCATGTCCAGCAGAAGTTGAAGGAGAAATACGGACTAACTTAGTGCAGGCCATAGGTAATCCGGAAAGCCTTATGTGATGATACGAATTACAGATACCATAGAGCTTGCTGAAAATGAAATCCAGTTTAAGTTTATACGTTCTCCTGGCCCCGGTGGCCAATATGTCAATAAGGCTGCCACAGCAGTCCAGGTGCGTTTTGATGTTAAACATTCTCAATCCCTGCCTGAAAATGTCCGGTCCCGGTTGCTGCAATTGGCAAAAAACCGTATTAATGCCAAAGGTATTCTTGTTATAAATGCTAACCGTTTCAGGTCCCAGGGCCTTAACCGCAAAGATGGACTGGAACGTCTTGCTGCTCTGGTCTCGAGGGCAACACAGCAGCGAAAATCCCGCCGCAGAACAAAACCGACCATCGGATCACTTAAGAAGAGAAAGGAAACCAAGCAGCGGCTCAGCAAATTGAAGCGTTCAAGGCAGAAAGTCAGCTGGCAGGGAGAGTAAGTGCCTAAATGCATGAGATTATAAGCAGGATTCTTTTATAGAGGAATGTGTCTTCAAAAGACCCGCCGAATTAGGCCGTATTGTGGCTTTAAAAGCTGCCTCTAACTTGACTGGAAGCACTAAATTGGTTAATAATTTATGGTTGACGCGAGAGTGGCGGAACTGGTAGACGCACTGGACTTAGGATCCAGCGCACTTGCGTGCATGGGGGTTCAACTCCCCCCTCTCGCACCACCTGAA
>JAFDCT010000272.1 GCA_019312695.1 Deltaproteobacteria bacterium
CGAGAGACTTCGAGCAAGGTCGAGAAATCAAAGAATTATGCGCAGTCGTACAATTGGTATGGCGAACAAATAATTTTGCAGATTGACAAAGAGGTTGACTTGCAGAAGCCGTTTCAAACCGACAAGTTCAGTCGCCGAAGCAGATACCTATCTCACGGGCAGTCATGACCTTATCATTATCAAGGGTGACCCTTTTCCTGGACTTGATCGCCTCAGCCAGGGGCACTGCTCTCATAACAGGTGTCGCCAGGGCCACCATGTGATCAAAGGTCTCAGATTCTACCAGGCGGACCGCTGCAGCACCAAAACGCAGGGCGAGCAGCCGGTCAAAAGTGGTCGGGGTGCCGCCTCTCTGCAGATGCCCCAGGACAAGTGATCTGGTATCTTTCCTGGTCTTCTCCCTTATCTTTTGAGCCACCAGTTCACCAATTCCACCCAGGACAACCTCCTGCCTGCCGAGTTCCCCCTCGCGACAGACAACATCACACCCCTGCTCCTGGGCTCCTTCCGCTACAACAACAATAGCGTAATTTTTCCCGTGCAGTTCATTATCTGAAATTTTTTCGCACACCTTATCAATATCAAAAACGATTTCCGGAATAAGGATAACATCTGCCCCACCCGAAATTCCCGAATTGAGGGCAATCCAGCCGGACTCCCGCCCCATGACCTCGACAACCATGACCCGGTCATGTGATTTAGCGGTGGAGTGCAGTTTATCAATTGCTTCTGTAGCGGTTGACACCGCCGTGTCAAAACCAAAAGTGAGATTTGTTGCCTCAAGGTCATTATCAATGGTTTTGGGTACTCCCACTACCGGCATGCCCAGCTTGGCAAAGCGGTGGGCTATTTCCAGGCTGCCATCCCCGCCAACTGCTATGTGGCAGGTAAATCCCATCCGGTTGAAGTTTTTCATAATTCTTTCCGAAACATCACGGATGAGTGTTTCGCCAGCCATATTCTCTACAGGCATGGCAAAGGGATTTCCTTTATTGGTGCTGCCAAGTATTGTTCCACCGGTGGGCGTGATGTCTTCCACTTTTTCAGGTGTCAGCCGCACCAGTTCATCCAGATCCAGTAAACCTTTATAGCCGCTGCGGCTGCCATAAACCTCCCAGCCGCGAAGGTGGGCTGATTGCACCACGGCATAAATAACCGCATTCAGCCCCGGGGCATCACCGCCGCCTGTCGATATAACGATCTTTTTCATTTTCCACCTTAACTGCTGCTGCTAACAGTTTAATTGATTTTTTTTATATAACTTCCGAAAATATCTTTCTCTAGTTCATTTTGCATAATATCGCAATATACTGCTTTCCGGCAAGCAGTGCATCTCTCTTTTGCTCTTCATCTTTTATGGATATTTAAATGTAAAATCAACATAATTATAAACAGATGTCGTCAAATCACTTTTTCCTATATTGACTTATTTCCTGATGTTCCTTAAAGTACTAATCAGAAATTTTTCGATTCAGGTTTATCTGCAACTGTCCGCTGGCAAGACTTTCCGGTTAAGCGTTTTTATATCTGGCCTGGTAGTATGCAGACGTTAAGATTAAATAACAGGTAAGGAGTATAACTAATGTTTCAAGTAACCGAGTTAGCAACACAAAATCTTAAATCGTACATGGAACAGAACAATATTGATTCTGCCCTCCGTGTCGCGATCATGGGTGGTGGCTGAGCAGGCCCCTCCTTAGGACTGGCTCTGGATGAGCCAAAAACAACAGATGCAAAGTATGAGCAGGATGGTTTGACTTTTCTGGTTGATAACAACCTGCTGGAGACCTGCGGATCAATCAAGATTGATTTTATAGATGCCGGTATGCGGTCAGGATTTTCAATCAGTTCAACCAACCCGATTGGCGGAGGAGGTTGCAGCAGCAGTGCATCCTGTGGCTCAAGCTGCGGCTGATTAATTTAATCAATTCTTTCATACCCCCGCGCGGTTATCCGGCGGGGGTATTTTTTTGCCCTTTTCTTATCCAGGATACTGAGTATTAAAAAAACAGACGTTACGTAACCAAGTATTTACAATCCTCATTCCAGCACTTTCCCCTATCTCAACCCCTTGCTTTCCACTTTGCACTTTTCAATTCTCACTTTTCTTTATATCCCCCTTTCCTTGACAGACATAAGCAGCGAACTTACCATTTCTTGCAGTTACAACTCATACTTTTCATAACAATTTACATATATTAATTAATTGCGGAGGGAAACATGCAATTTGATAAATTTACCATAAAATCTCAGGAAGCTATTCAGGCATCACAGAGTTTCGCTGAACAGAACGGCCACCAGGAAATAAAACCGGAACATCTTTTGGCCGCCCTTCTTGAGCAGCAGGACGGTGTTATTATCCCTGTTTTGCAGAAAATGGGGATAAACCCCGCTTCATTGAAAAATGAGGCAAAACAGTTAATTGACAACCTGCCAAAGGTAAGCGGTTCGGGTTTTGGTCAGGTTTACGCCTCCCAGCCTTTTAAAAAGGTTCTGGATCAGTCCTTTTCACTTGCCGCAAATATGCAGGATGAATATGTGAGCCAGGAACATCTTTTTCTGGCACTTCTGGCAGAAAAAGGTGCTGTTGCTGATACGCTGGAGAAATACGGGGTTTCCAGGGATGCATTTCTCCAGGCTCTGGTTTCCATCCGTGGCAACCAGAGGGTAACAGACCCTAATCCCGAAGAAAAATACCAGGCCCTTGAAAAATATGCCCGTAACCTGACTGATGTTGCCAGAAAGGGCAAACTCGACCCGGTAATTGGCAGGGATGATGAAATCCGCCGGGTGATCCAGGTTCTTTCCAGGCGCACCAAAAACAACCCGGTATTGATCGGTGAGCCTGGTGTCGGAAAAACTGCCATTGTTGAGGGCCTTGCCCAGCGTATTGTTAATGGCGACGTCCCGGAAACCTTACGCAACAAACAGGTGGTAGCCCTCGATATGGGGGCCCTGGTTGCCGGCGCCAAATACCGCGGTGAGTTTGAAGACCGGTTGAAAGCCGTCCTGAAGGAAATCCAGAAACGCGAAGGGGAAATTATCCTTTTCATTGATGAGATCCATACCCTGGTCGGTGCCGGTGCCGCGGAAGGTTCCATGGATGCCTCCAACATGCTTAAACCGGCTTTGGCCCGCGGCGAACTCCATTGTGTCGGCGCCACCACCTTGAATGAATACCGGAAATACATTGAAAAGGATGCTGCCCTGGAAAGGCGGTTCCAGCAGGTTCTGGTACAGGAGCCCACAATGGAGGACACAATTGCCATCCTCCGTGGACTGAAGGAAAAATACGAAGTGCACCACGGTGTCCGCATCACAGATGCCGCTACCGTTGCCGCTGCCAGCCTGTCAAACCGCTACATCTCAGACCGTTTTCTGCCAGACAAGGCCATTGATCTTATTGACGAGGCTGCCTCCCGGCTACGCATTGAGATCGATTCCATGCCTACTGAAATTGATGAGGTGGAGCGAAAAAAAATCAAGCTGGAGATAGAACGTGAGGCCTTGAAAAAAGAAAAGGACATGGCATCAAAAGATCGACTCGCCAAACTTGACAATGAGCTGGCAGATATCAAGGAAACCCTGAACAGCATGAAAGGACACTGGTCCCTTGAAAAGGAGATCATCCAGAAAATCAGGGATATAAAGGCCCGGATTGAAGAAGCCGGTGTTGAGGAACAGCGGGCTCAGAGATCTGGAGATCTCAGTAAGGTTGCTGAGATCCGGTACGGCAGGATAGTGGAACTTGAAAAACAACTGGCGGCTGAAAATGAGCACTTGGCCGAGATACAACAGGACCGTAAAATGCTCAAGGAAGAAGTTGACGAAGAAGATGTTGCCAGCGTTGTGGCCAAGTGGACCGGTATCCCGGTCGATAGTCTCCTAGCGTCCGAGAAAGATAAACTGGTCCATGCTGAAGAATTCATGTCCAGGAGAGTTGTGGGGCAAAAGGAAGCTATTGCAGCAGTTGCCAATGCCGTAAGGCGTGCCCGGGCCGGCCTGCAGGACCCGAACCGTCCCCTTGGTTCCTTTATTTTCCTGGGACCAACCGGTGTAGGTAAAACTGAATTGGCCCGTACCCTGGCAGAATTTCTCTTTGACAGTGAGCAGGCTATGGTCCGGCTCGACATGTCTGAATTCATGGAGAAACATTCGGTTGCCAGATTGATCGGCGCCCCGCCGGGATATGTGGGCTATGAAGAAGGCGGCTACCTTACTGAAGCTGTGAGGCGCCGTCCGTATTCAGTCATTCTTTTTGATGAAATCGAAAAAGCGCATGGTGAC
>JAFDCT010000273.1 GCA_019312695.1 Deltaproteobacteria bacterium
ACATGTCTGGCTGGAAACTGTCTAGGGTTATTTTCCTAGGACCTCCCGGATTTTTTTGGTCAGGATACTCGGCACCAGGGGTTTATTGAGAAAATGGATACCCCTGTCAAGTATCCCCTTGTGGGTAATGACATTGTCCGTGTATCCTGACATGTATAAGATCTTGAGTCCGGGATACTCCTGCAGCAGTAATTCAGCCAGTTTTTTGCCTGTCATTTTCGGCATGACTACATCGGTCAAAAGTAAATCTATCGTATCATGGTTGTCTCTGTAATATGCCAGGGCCTCTTCGCCATTGGCCGCCTCCAGGATTTTATATCCAAGAGGCTCTAGGGTATCGCGCACCAACTTCCGGATCGATGCTTCATCATCAACAACGAGTATGGTTTCCGTGCCACTTTCCATGGCAGGAATTTTTTTTGTACTGGATTCTTCCGCCACCTTTTTTATTTTCCTAAAGTAGATCTTGAAGATAGTGCCGCTGCCCAGTTCACTGTAAACGTAGATGTGACCCTTGTGCTGTTTAACGATACCATAAACGGTGGAGAGTCCTAACCCTGTGCCGGCGCCTTTCTTTTTGGTAGTGAAGAAGGGATCAAAGATCTTTTCCATTACCTCGGGCGTCATGCCTTTGCCGGTATCAGTGATGCAGAGTACAATAAATGTCCCAGGAGTTACTTCTGCATGAGTTTTGCAATAATCCTCATCCAGTTCAACTTCCTGGGTTTCAATGGTTATGGTTCCGCCGTCTGGCATGGCATCTCTGGCATTTATTACGATGTTCATGACAATCTGTTCCACCTGACCTGGATCAGCCATGATATTACCTACAGAGGGATCCAGCATCATTATCATTTCAATATCATCACCTATCATCCTGTTCAGCATTTTTGTCAGGTTTTCCAGGAGGCTGTTAAGATTTATCACCCGCATTTCCAGCATTTGCTTCCTGCTGAAGGCAAGCAGTTGCCTCGTTAAGGTTGAGGCCTTTTTGCCCGCCTCGTAAATTGCTTCTACCTGCTCTCTCTGCGGGTCGTCTTTCGATAATTTCATCAGGCTGAGTTCGCCGTAACCGAGAATGGTGGTCAGGAGGTTGTTGAAATCGTGGGCCACGCCGCTGGCGAGGCTGCCTATGGCTTCCAGTTTCTGGGCCTGCATGAGCTGGTCCTCCAGGTTCTTTTTGTCCGTGATGTCGATGTTATACTCAATAACCTGGATGATTTCGCCGTTACTGTCAAAAACAGGGTAGCCGTAAACCTCATACACCCGTTTTGCACCGTTTCCCAACAGACAATGGGCATGTTCCAGCATCACCGGCTTGCCGGTTTTTTTGATCTCTTCTATGGTACACGGATGTCCGGGATCGCCGCAGGGTGTATCAGTTTTATGAGTCAGTTGATAACACTTGCTGTCGCTGGAAAGCAGGCCGAAGTTTGCAGCTGAGTTGGCCATTTTTACAGTATAGTCTTTTACATCAATAACAAAGAGTGGATGGGTAAGGGACTCGATAACGTTTTCAACAAAATCGATTTGGCTCTCAAGGTTGTCAATGGTCTCATGCAGCCGGCCGGTCATGGCATTAAAGGCCCGGGATAGTTCCCTGAATTCTATGATATTGTGAGACTCCGCCCTTTTGGAATAGTCGCCAGCGGATATTTCCTTAGCTGTTTTAGCAAGCGATTCCAGGGGGCGCACTATTTGATGCACCAGGACGAATACGAGGGCTATGGATGCTCCAAGTGTGAGCAGCATCACTGCGCCGAGAATGTAAAAGGAAGTATAGATATTCCGCAGAGCTTCTGAAGTAGGCACCTCTGTTATACAATAAAGCGGCAGGTTGCCAAAGGTGATTTTCTGAGCCACTACAATTGATTTTTCCCCGTTTATTCCTGGCATTATCCTTGCGTTCTTTGGGACATTAAAACGGGTATTCTTAAGGACAATAGAACGGTTCGGGTGTACGATTACCCTGCCGTCCTGATCGGTCAGAAATGCAGTGCCACTAAAGCCAACCTTGAGAGAGGAAACCAGATGCCACATGAATTTCAACTTCATTTCGGCGATAAGGATTGCCTCCGGTTCCTGGGTTTTCAGGTTCGTTATCGGTACGCTCATATCAAGTAAAGGCTCGCCGGTATGTTCGCTGAAAAAGATAGGGCTGTAGAAAATGTCTCCGGATGCGAGCGGTTCAGTAAACAATTTGGATTGTGTCCAGTCGGCAACGTCAGTTGCTCTGACAAGATGAGTGCGTGAAATCCTTATACTTTCATGACCCTTCGCATCCAAAAGAATGATATTGTCGAAGATATAACCGTGTTCTTCATCTTTCGCAGTCGAGACGAATTTTGAAAGTTCCTCGCGCTGTTCGTTTATTGACATGTCCGGTAAATAATGCATTCTGAGAAGGGTAAGGATCTTGTTTTCCTGCTCATGCAGAAAAAGGGCAATGTTCTCGGACGCAAGAACCGTTTTGTTTTTCTGGGAATTTTTAATGTGTTCCAGCTCGACGATATAGTTCTGCCAGATGAGAACCACCCCCAGCAGCAAGAGCGGAAAGACAGCCAGGCTGCTGAAAACTGTTATAAGCTTGTTTCTGATGCTGTCAATCATGGCGAATCAGTTTTTTTATAATGAAAATCGAATGGACCATAAATACCGCATCAACCTTTTGCCGGTTCTCTTCAAAAGCTTTTGGCATATCTTCCGGGCTTGATAGTTCAGGTATTATAAGATTTATTCCCTTCAATTCCGCTGCTTGCCTCAGGTCTTCCAGGTTCAGTTTTGGTGCCGGGGTGTCAAACGTAACCGGTACCAGGATAGTTTTAATTCCCCGGGGGGGAATTTCAGCAGCCAGTCGAGTTTTTTTAAGACACTGCCGCAAATTTGATTCCCGGTTATATTTTCTCCCGGATCTGCAAGGCTCTTAATAACGGTGCCGCCCACCGGGTCATATATGGCAAAAACCACAGTAATGCCTTTATCCTTCACATCCGAGTATGTTTTTTGGTGGCCGGAGTGGTAACCGTGAAGATAAGGTCAACATTGAGGGCAATCATTTCCTCCAGAGCTGTATCCAGGCCGATTTTCGCAAAGTGCTGCATGTATCTGATATTTTCTCCTCCAACAAAATCATTCTGGGCCAATCCTTTAATAAAGTCCAGGAGCAGCTCCTCAATGTTTTTATTGGGGTTGATGATACCGAGCAGGTAAATTTTGGTTTCTGGTCAGTTTTATCGTATGACAGTAATATGCCGGACAAGAGAATAAGGGGTATTAAAAAAAGATGTCGTAAGGAAGCCAGCAAATGCAGAATAGCAGGGGAGCCTTTACTTTTAACAGATGGTCTGCAGGATAATTTAGCCATGTGAAACTTACAGAGGGTTTTATCGTATAATAATATCTGCCTGCTGGAGAACTGTTGCTGGGATTTCAACTCCAGAAGCAGCAGCTGTCTTGAGATTTATACCCAGAAAAAAGTCGGCAACTTCAGACGGAATGTCACTTGGCGACATGCCACTGAGGATGAGACTGGCCAGGCGACTTGCCTGTCTGCCAGTGTTTTCAGGGATCATGCCGTAGGTTATGGTGAC
>JAFDCT010000274.1 GCA_019312695.1 Deltaproteobacteria bacterium
CCGTGAACCAGTGTCCCTTTCTTATGGCCTGCAGCTGGATGGACTACAACACCAGGCGGCTTGGCAATTACAAGTATATCATTGTCTTCAAAAAGGACTTCGAAAAAGACCTTCTCGGGTTCTATTGCCAACTGTTCAGGTGGAGGTATATTGACATCTATGGTGTCTCCGGCTTTTAACCTATTACCAGCCTTTCCAAAACCGTTGTTTACCCGGATAAAGCCCTCACGTATGAGTTTAGCCAAACGACTGCGGCTGACAGCCGGCAACATTTCAACAAGATAATGATCAAGTCTCTGCCCTTCCCTATTATCCGGAACTATAAATGTTAGGGATTCGCTCTTTTTTAAAATATCTTGCGTTGCAAAATCAGTTTTTGCCATGCTGGGGAAGTTAAATATCGCCTAAAACCTATCAACTGGACTCTTAGTATAAACTTTTAATAAATTCGTAGAGATATATCAAGTGAAAGGCCATGCATTTCGCCTGGTTTACTTTCTGACAAAACAAACTTCAAAGGTATTATTGCGAGAAAAAACTGGTAAGTTTTAGTTAGGATTTTACTTTTACATATTTTCCGGCAATCAGTTTCTCATGATGAGTATGCTGATTGCCGGAAAGCTGTATCTTCTGTTAAATTCTCTTCAATAAAACGAATTTTCGGGATAAGGCAGGGTGAATATTTCTCCAACAACTCGGGAACTCTACGCAATTCATGAAAAAATCTGCTCAATCTTTTCTTCCACCTTGTCTTCTTCAGTCTGGTTGGCGATAGACAATTCCTTAACAAGAAGGCTTTTAGCTGTATCCATCATCTTCCGCTCTCCATAAGACAAATCCTTGTCTTCCTGGAGCAGGTAGAGATCTCTCAAAACCGCAGCCACTTCAAAAACGGAACCTGTTTTAATCTTTTCCATATATTCCCGGTAACGCCTGTTCCAGGTCTGTGTGCCAATTTCGACATCCTTTTCCTGCAGGATATCGAAAACATCGTTCACCTCTTTAGGAGAAATTATGCTGCGAAGACCCACATTTGTGCTCGTGGCTGTCGGGATCATTATTACCATGTTATTCTTAAGAATTTTCATGACATAAAAAGATTGTTCATATTCGCCAACCTTTCTGTGCTCAATTGATTCGATCACACCTACACCATGAGCCGGATATACTGCCATTTGTCCTATATCAAACACACTTTCTCTCCTTCAAGTCAAAATTACGCTACTTGCTCATTAAAAAATATTTAAAACCATAAGTGCAGCAGGTGACCCCGATGCGATTTACAAACGAAGAACTCATTATATAACACATTATTACAAAAAACTCAAAGTTTGGTTTTTTGAAGGTTCGACCTGGAGCTATCCTCGTGATTCAGCAAGAAAAATTTTTATCGCTTCTGGTTAATTGTCGTCATGGCCGCTGCAATTCCCTGCTGCAGAAAAATTCTTATCCCATCTGACACAACTGGCATTTTCCCCGCGATCACTTCTTTTTCATCAGGTTCAAATTTTCCTAATACATATTTTTCGGGGAGAATAGGAGTCGAAGGTCGCCCGATGCCGATCTTAATCCTGGAAAAGTTCTTTGTGCCCAGTTGTTCTATTATTGAACGGATTCCCTTGTGTCCGGCATCCCCACCACCTGAGACAATTTTTAGACGTCCAAATTCAATATCCAGGTCATCATGAAGAACAAGGATATTTTCAGGCGGCAATTTATAATAATGAGCAGCCTGAGCCACTGGAGTGCCACTTAAGTTCATAAATGTTTCAGGTTTCAACAGAAGTACAGAAGCATTCCAGATGATTGCTTTTGCAGCCAGGGCCTTCCACTTGGAATCTGAAAGAACCAAGTTGTGTTCTGCCGCAAAATAATCCAGCATCATAAAACCGGCATTGTGCCTGGTGCCGGTATACTGTTGGCCCGGATTACCTAAACCGACAATCATAAACATGGTATTGTTTTCCTTGGCGGAAATTCTTATTGCTTCCCCAATAATCAAGCTTTTTTAAAAAACAAAAAGGCCGGGATAAATATTCATTCTCCCGGCCTTCAATATTTTGTGAAGAATGATAACTGACTGATTATTCCTCTGTTGAAGCAGCCGCTTCTTTTTCAACTTCAGCTTCCTCGGCTCCCTCTTCAGCTTCTGCGGCCTCAGCAGCTTCAGCCTCTTCAGCCTCAGCTTCTTCCTCCTCAATCGTTTTGGAAGGTGCAACAACAGAAACGCAAACCCTGTCGAGCTCTTCTTCCAGCTCAACATTATCCGGTACTGCAAGGTCTCCGCAGGTGATACCGTGACCTGTCAATTCCAGAGGTGTCACATCGACTGTGATGTTATCCGGAATGGCAAGCGGCATGCCTTTAACCTTAACGGTATGGGCGAGAATGTTCAATATACCTCCCATGTCAACCCCTTTTGCCGTGCCGGTATAATTTACCGGAACTTCCAGGGTAATCTCCTTGTCCAGGTCAATCTCGAAAAAATCGACATGCAGAATGGCATCTGTAATCGGATCAGTCTGGATATCCTTAATGAGCACATGATGCTTTTTGTTACCCTTTTCACCTTGAATATCAAGAGTCAACACAGCATTATGGCCATGAAGCCGCAAGAGTTCTCTGGTTAGGGTTTTAGAGTCCATGGCAAGAGCTATGGGCTCGGTTTTCTTCCCATACAGTATTGCGGGGGCATATCCATTCTGCCGCAAGCGGTGTGTCGCTCCTTTACCGAAATCCTGCCGCATTGCGGCAGTCATATCTTGCTGAATCATCTTTGTTTCCTCCTTAAAAAAATACGACCAGAATGATTGGCCGGGCCACCTGAAAAGAACTTATCCGCCAAATATTACCGCTACAAATCATAGATTTATGAAGCTTCGTTGCGGATGCAAAACTTTTTCCCTTTTCATGAGGATTGGTACCGGCAGCCTTCTGATCCAAATCACCAAGTCTGTTGTATTTGCCAAAAAAAAATTTTTATATATCTATCCCGATAATATTTAAACTATTTAAACAAAAAGCGAACTCACTGAATCTTCCGAATGAATCCGGCTTATTGCCTCACCTAATAGCTGCGACACCGAAAGCACCTTAATTTTCTTACATTCCTTGGCGCTACCACGCAAAGGAATGCTGTTTGTCACAACCAGGGACTTGATATCGGAGGCTTCAAGCCGTTCAATGGCGGGTCCCGATAGTACGCCATGGGAACAGCAAGCATGTACTTCCACAGCACCAGCCTCTTTCAACATTGTTGCAGCATTGCAGAGGGTGCCCGCTGTATCTACCATGTCATCGAGCAAAACAGCAGTTTTGCCATTAACGTCACCAATGACATTCATGGCTTTAGACTCATTGGGGCGATCACGACGTTTGTCGATAATAGCCAAATCCGCTCTCAACCGCTTGGCAAAAGCCCGTGTCCTTTCCACGCCGCCTGCGTCAGGTGACACCATAACAACATTATTAAAGGTTTCATTTATATATTTAAGCAATACAGGCGCTGCATAAAGGTGGTCAACAGGGATATTGAAGAAACCCTGGATCTGGCCGGCATGCAGATCCATGGACAGCACCCGCCGCACACCAACAACCATCAACATTTCAGCTACAACCTTCGCCGTAATGGGCACTCGCGGAGCCACTTTTCTGTCCTGCCGGGCATAACCGTAATACGGCAGCACGGCGGTAATTCTTCTGGCAGAGGCACGCCGCAGGGCATCAACCATGATGACAAGTTCCATCAGGTGATCGTTTACCGGAGGGCACGTTGGCTGGATGACAAATACATCCGTTCCCCTGACATTTTCTCCAATCTCAATGAAAATCTCACCGTCACTGAACCGTCTTACTTCGACTTTGGACAATGCGATCTTGAGGTATTCACATATCTCTCTTGCTAATTCAGGGTTGGCATTTCCGGAAAATACCTTGATAATGTTAGGCATGACTCTTTTATTTTCTTTTTTTATTTAATCACTGCCACAAAATATTCATTGCTCCCGCACCTGTGGCAGTCTGTTTTTCTGGCTGGGGCGGGAGGATTCGAACCTCCGAATGCAGGAACCAAAATCCTGTGTCTTACCGCTTGACGACGCCCCAATGTGCTCAATATACTTTAAAGCCGCCGGCATGTCTCAGATGGACCCGGCTCCGGTCCGCAGCAAGTGGAACGATTTATTTGAGACCTGTAAATTTTTAATTATATATTTTTAACAAAAGACAATCAAGGTATATACGGCCTGACAAGAAATACGTTCTTCCCATATTTTCTGGCAAAAAGCTCATAACTGTACTGCGCTTCTTCTTTTCCAGGAAATAAACCAAACACAGTCGGCCCACTGCCGCTCATGAGGGCTGCAGAAGCTCCGGCCTTTTTCAACTCCTTCTTTATGTCCCCTATCTCTGGATAGCGGCTTATTGAAACTGCTTCAAGATCGTTGCCAAATTCTTCAACTAATCCAGGGGAAACAACATGATAATCATTCGACCTGTTTCGACCCCGCGCTAAGATATATGGATTGGCGCACGATGTCAACGGGAAATTCTCATAGACCCATTTTGTTGAAAGAGCGAAACCCGGATTCACCAGGACAATCCAGTAATCATGCAGGAGACCGGCTTCTTCAAGATTCTCGCCGATATTGGTAGCTGCTGCACTGGAGTAATCATGAACAAAGAACGGGACATCAGCCCCCAGCCTCAGCCCGATTTCCAGTAAACGGTCTCGCCCAAGGTTGACACCAAAAAGCCTGTCCAAACCAAGGAGTACTGCTGCAGCGTCACTGCTTCCACCTCCCAGCCCTGCTGCAACAGGTATATTCTTCTCCAGGATGATCCGAACACCGGGTGTTTTGCCGGTCGCTGAAAAAAAGGCCTCGGCAGCCCTGTAAACAAGATTTTCCGGCCCCTCAGAAACCTTGCTTCCCTGACAGGAGAGCGAAATGGTTTTCCCATGCCTTGAAAAGCGCAAGATATCAAAAAGCGCAATCTTGAGCATGACGCTTTCTATTTCATGATAGCCGTCCGGACGACGGTTCAGCACTTTTAAAAAAAGATTGATTTTAGCCGGTGCCTTCAGGCTAAGGCTTGAAGTCTCTGTTGTAAGCACGGCTTCTATCACAAAGGTGGCTGGACTAGTTGAAAGTTCTGGTAAGAATTGTTTAGAAAATTATTTAGGCACGATTCTTATTGTTTCTTTTCAGCCTTGGCTACATAACGCATCTTGAGATCGTAGATGACATGTTTTAAAAGATCCTGCTCCTCGCCATTTAAATTGCCTTTGGTTTTGTCTTCGAGCAGCTTCAGTGTATCAATGGTGTGTTTGGCCAGGACCAGGTCCTGATTTTTCTGGCCGGTTGCCGGATCACTTATTTCACCGAGATGAAAAAGGGCTGCGGTATTAAGAGACATGACAAATGCCGTAAAAGTAACCTCGGGCATAACACATTTGCCATCCTTTCTGACCTGACCTTCAGGGCACGAGTTGCATTCTTCGCTCTTTTCCATGCAATTCACCTCATTTTAGTACGGTTTCCACTTAGACGGTCTGGTTCATATTTCTGCATAATTGGGAAGCACCAAAGCCATGGCATCATCAATATGTTCCAGCTGCTGTACCGTCTTCAGCAGCTCCTTGCTGACGGTACTGTCTGTGTTCAGCAGGATAATATTACGTCCCTGCTCCTTTTCGCGGCCAACGGTCATTCTGGAGATATTAACTTCATGCTCACCCAACGTTGTGCCTAACGCCCCTATCACACCGGGAATATCCTTGTTATAGACAAAAAGCATGGGACCGGAGGGCAGTGCTTCCAGCCGGAACGTATTCATTCTTACCAACCGTGGTTCATTTTTGCCGAAAACCGTTCCGGCCAGCATATTTTTCCCTTCAGTAGTCTTCACCCTGATAGAAAGCAGACTGGTAAAGTCATCGGAATGACCGGTTTTGGATTCCACTACCCGTATGCCTCTTTCCTTGGCAATCAGTGGAGCATTGACATAGTTCACTGCATCCTGCAGGATCGGTGTAAAAAGCCCCTTGAGAAAGGCCACTGTAATAGGACCTGTTGTCTGCTCTTCAAAATCCCCTATATATTCAAGATTGACTTCTTCCACACCGCCTTTGGCAATCTGCATGTGGAAAGAACCCAGCATCTCTGCCAGGGTCAGATAGGGCCCGACCTTGGTCAGAACATCACTGCTGACTGAAGGTACATTAATGGCATTGCTCACCACCCCGGTCCGCAGATATTCACCTACCTGTTTGGCTATGGCCACAGCTACATTTTCCTGGGCTTCACTGGTTGAAGCGCCAAGATGCGGGGTGCAGATAAAGTTATCCAGACCAAGCAGGGGGCAGTTTTCCTTGGTTGTCGGCTCCACAGCAAATACATCCAAAGCTGCGCCGGCAATTTCACCGGTGGTCAAAGCTTCATACAAGGCCTCTTCATCAACCACTCCCCCGCGGGCACAGTCAATGAACATGGCATCCTTTTTCATGCTTTTGAATTGCTCTGTTGAAATCAGATGCCTGGTGTCCTTGGTCATGGGTACATGTACTGATATAAAATCCGATTTTTTGCAGACTTCATCAAGACTGGTCAGCTCAACACCAAGTTTTTTCACAAGATCTTCAGGCATGTGGGGATCATAGGCTATTACCTTCATTTCCAGGCCCTGGGCCCTGTCAGCCACAATACTGCCGATTCTGCCGATGCCGACAATTCCCAGGGTTTTACCTGTTAATTCACGGCCCATAAACTTCTTCTTTTCCCATTTCCCTTCCTTCATGGAAGCGGTCGCCTGGGGGATATTCCTGGCCAGTGACACCATCATCGCTATGGCATGTTCTGCAGCGGTGGTGGCATTACCGTCCGGGGCATTCATTACCACAACACCATTCTTGCTGGCAGCTGGGATGTCAACATTATCGAGGCCGATGCCAGCCCGGCCGACTACTTTAAGATTTGTGGCAGCCTCGATTATTTCAGCTGTCACCTTGGTCGCACTCCTTATAACCAACCCCTCATACTCCGGAATAATATTTTTCAATTCTTCAGGAGCCAAACCGGTTTTAATATCTACCTCAAGGCCTGTATCCATGAGGATTTGTGCGCCGACAGGTGCTAAATTGTCACTGATAAGAACTTTCATTATTTCTCCTTTCATTCCCGGCAGATATCTATTCATTTCAACCGGGTACCATGACTTTTTTTATTTGATCTTCAAGAACTGCGCCTGAAGATCAACTATTAATAATTTCTCTTATAGGTTTCAATGAATGTATTTCACATAAAGATGAAAAAAGTAAAAATCTTATTAAAACAAGTCAAGAAAAAGCTTTTAAAATGCAGCCTTTCTCTATTTTCTTCTTTCTTACAAGGAAAAATGCAAAAACCATCGCTTTTTCTGCTTGTTATGCCTATTGATTGTATTATTGAAAAGATTTATATAGAGCAACCTTGAGAAAGGCACATATTCTAAACCCAAGGCTATTTCAGCATAAAATATTATTATTAACAGGAGCAAATGATGTCAGAAGTCAGACTACGTTTTCCCCCGAGCCCTACAGGCTACCTTCATATTGGTGGTGCCAGGACTGCCATTTATAACTGGCTTTATGCCAGAAAACACAATGGCAAACTTATCTTACGGATCGAAGACACAGATGTTGAACGTTCAACAAAGGAATCCATTGCCGGCATCATTGACGGTCTCAACTGGCTGGGAATAACCTGGGATGAGGGACCTTATTATCAATCCGATCACGTGCGGGAGCACATTGACACCGCACATGAATTAATAGCCACAGGCCATGCCTATAAATGTTTCTGCACCAAGGAAGACCTTGAGGCAAAACGCCAGGCAGCAATGACAGCAAAGATGACTTACCAGTATGACCGCACCTGCCTTCAACTGGATCAGGAGGAAATTACCCGGAAAGAAGCGGATAATTCACCCTATGTCGTCCGCTTTAAGGTGCCGGAGGGTGGCGGATCGGTTGTTTTTGAAGACAAGGTCTATGGCCGCATCGAAAAATCACATAAGGATATTGAAGATTTTGTCATAGTCCGTTCAAACGGTACGCCTTTATACCTGCTGAGTAATGTGGTGGATGACATCCGGGATCGTATAACCCATGTAATACGAGGACAGGACGGCCTCGGCAATACACCGCGACAGATCCTTATTTATGAAGCTCTGGGTGCACCTGTGCCTGAATTTGCACACATGTCACTCACCCTTGACCCCAAAAAGGCAAAAATCTCCAAAAGATCCCATGGGGAAGTAGTAACAGTCCAGTTTTACAAAGAAAACGGTTTCCTGCCCTGGGCCCTGGTTAATTTTCTGGTGCTGCTGGGCTGGTCACCGGCAACTGACCAGGAAATCTTTACCCGGGAGGAACTTATTCAGGCCTTTGCCCTGGAAGGTATGAATAAGGCAAACTCGATCTTCAACTATACCAAGGACGATCCCAAATTCATAACCGACCCCAAGGCGCTGTCTATCAATGCCCATTATCTCCGGACCATGCCGGTTGCAGATCTTCTGTCGCTGGTAAAAAAGGAACTGCTGGCTGAAAATCTCTGGGATAATTCCTATGAGAGCGATAAAAAAAATTGGTTCTGCAATACCGTCGATCTTATCCGGAGCCGCTTTCATACCCTGAAGGATTTTGTCGGGCCAGGCCGTGCCTATTTCAGCGACGACTATGAGTTTGATCCTCAACCCGTGAAAAAGAATCTCACCAAGCATAAAAAAATCAGCGAATGGCTTGGTCTGCTTGCAGACCGTTTTGCCGGTCTGCCTGAATTCAGTAAGGAGGAGGCTGAAAGGGTCACCCGGGAACTCGCAGATGAGCTTGGCATAAAGGCCGGCATACTGATCAACGGAACCCGGACCGTGGTCACTGGACAGGCGGCAGGGGCCGGACTCTTTGATGTACTGATGGCAATCGGCGGCGAAAGAGTAATTGCCAGGCTGAAAAAATATAGCCAGGAAGGCCTGAATTAAAAAGGAGCGACCAAGATCATTTGTTTGGCAGAAGATTCCTACTGCTTTAAACAATTATGTGTTAAATTTATTCGATGAAATGCATATAATACTGAGGAATACCTATGCACTGGTTTCTTATAGTAATAATCGCAATTATAGTAATCTACGCTTTGGCCGCCCTGAACATGCGGATGGCCTGCAAAAACTTATATGGCTGAGGCACTAAAAAATCCCGGTCCGGGATATTTCACTCAATTTTTTCTTCCAGGAAGGATAAAAAGCCGGCTAAATTTTAAGGCTGACCGGTAATACCCAGTAGTATCTCGGCTTCTTCCTTAAAATCCTCGCGAACCATCAAGCGTGCCCCGAATGGCAGAGGCGCAAGACGGTGTGCCTGTTCACCGTGAAAGTAGTAATCGATTCCGGCATCGTCCAGTCTGGACTTTATTAGGGCAATCTCTCCCT
This sequence comes from Deltaproteobacteria bacterium, assembly GCA_019312695.1. GTDB lineage: Bacteria > Desulfobacterota > Desulfobulbia > Desulfobulbales > BM004 > BM004. Next base: position 9,466 of record JAFDCT010000274.1, read on the forward strand.
CGGTAAACACGGTAGCCAGCTTAATATATCCTGGTTTTACGGGTTCTTCGGGAAGAGATTCAACCAGGGTTTTATCACAATCCTCACACCTGAAAAAACCTTCCCTGAACTCGGCCCGGCAAGAAGGACAATACATAGCAAACCTCATCTGAATGAAAAATACGCATCTGACATCTTTTCTTTTCTGCGGGCAGGGTTATAATGATGTTAAATCTGCCATATTGTTATCATATACGATTTATTAAATTTTGTATCCAAATAACTCAGGAGGGTTGTCATGAAACGTATTCTTTTTGCTTTGCTGACGCTGCTGTTCTGGAACACACTCGCCATAGGTGCTATCATAGGAGAACCTGTCATGTATAAGGCCGGAAATTCAGCCATGCAGGGGTACCTGACCTATGATGACAGTATTGCCGACAAAAGACCCGGGATTCTAGTGGTGCACGAATGGTGGGGCCATAACGAATATGCCCGGGTACGGGCCAGAATGCTGGCTGAACTTGGTTATACGGCATTGGCCGTTGATATGTATGGTGAGGGGAAACAGGCCGCGCATCCTGATGATGCTGGCAAATTTGCTGCTGAAGTCAGGCAGAATTTGCCAGCTGCAACTCAGCGATTCAGCGCTGCAATGAAGCTGCTGCAGCAACATCCGACAGTTGACCCGGATCATATTGCGGCAATCGGTTACTGCTTCGGCGGTGGGGTCGTACTTGAAATGGCCCGCCAGGGACTTGACCTGGATGCTGTTGTCAGTTTTCACGGCTCGCTGGCAACCGACAAGCCAGCAACCCCTGGAATGGTTAAAGCCAGGATACTCGTCTGCGACGGTGCTGATGACAAAATGAGCACACCGGAACAGATACAGGCCTTTCTCAGAGAAATGAAAACTGCCGGAGCAGACTACAAATTTATATCCTACCCGGGCGCCAAGCATAGCTTTACCAACCCCGGCGCTGACATCTATGCCGAGAAATTCAACATACCGGTCGGATACAATGCCGAGGCGGACAAGCAGTCATGGCAGGATATGCAGGATTTTCTCAAGGATACCTTTGCAAAATAAGCACTCAGGATATTGGTATTGTTTTTGAAAGCCGTTTGTTCTAATGTGCCAATCCTTTTTGGAATTGAAAATGTAAAATTGAGAAAATTTTTGAGTTTTTGCCATTTCTTTTTGGCTCGTTTTCTTTGGGCAAACTGTCAATCGTCGACAGTTTCCTATGCCGACAAAGAAAATAAACATCTAAAAAATGATGTATGCTTGATATTGTAAGGTGGCTATAATCCTGCTTATCTGCTGAAAACAGCTTAGCCTTCACTATAACTTAAAATTCTTATAAGATTAATTAATTCAACTAACATAAGAGTACCAATGATCACTTTACTCGACTACGGCGCAGGAAATGTACGGAGCGTCCGTAATGCCATAAGAAAACTCGGGTACGAGGTCAAGGACGTTTCCTCTCCGGACGACATATTAAATGCCCAAAAACTGATCTTCCCTGGTGTGGGCAGCTTCGGCAGCGCCATGCAGAAACTGCGGCAGGATGGCTATGTTGAACCGCTGCTGAAATACCTCTATGAAGACCGCCCCTTCCTGGGCATCTGCCTCGGATTGCAGACCCTGTTCGAAGGCAGTGAAGAGGCTCTCGGCGTAAAGGGATTAGGAATTATTAGGGGAATAATTAAACGGTTTGATGACATTTCACTTTCAGTACCCCAAATCGGCTGGAACGGTATCAACATCCAGAAACCTTCTTCCCTTTTCACAGGATACCAAAAAGAAAAACTCTATTTTGTCCATTCATACCGGGCTGTGCCGAACTGGGAAAATAACGACTGGATCCTGACCACCACAAACTATGGTGACGAGTTCATCAGCGGAGTACAGAAAGGGAGAGTGGCAGCCTTCCAGTTCCATCCGGAAAAAAGCGGTGAAGCAGGCCTGAACATCCTAAGAAATTTTCTGGCAGGCCCAGATCTCAATGAATCCATGGCCATGGAACTCCTGACAACCGGCGAACCCACGAAACTTGCAAAAAGGATCATATCCTGCCTGGATGTGCGCACCAATGACCAGGGCGACCTGGTGGTGACCAAGGGGGATCAGTACGACGTGCGCGAAAAAGGCCAGGTCAGGAACCTTGGCAAGCCCGTGGAACTTGCCAGACGTTACTTTGAGGAAGGCGCCGATGAAATCACCTTTCTGAACATTACAGGATTCCGCGATTTTCCCATGAAGGACCAGCCCATGCGCGAGGTGCTCCAGAGAACCTCGAAGAATGTCTTTGTGCCTCTGACCATCGGCGGGGGCATCAGAGAGTACACGGATAGTGAGGGCAAGTATTGGTCCGCTCTTGACGTGGCCTCCGAGTATTTCCGCTCCGGTGCAGACAAAATATCAATAGGCAGCGATGCCGTATATATCGTTGAGGAATACCTGAAGACAGGCAAATTCACCGGTACGAGCTCAATAGAGCACATTTCACGGGTTTACGGCAACCAGGCCGTGGTCA
>JAFDCT010000275.1 GCA_019312695.1 Deltaproteobacteria bacterium
GAAGACCAGGGTGTTTTCAATTTCACGTTCGTCCCGCAGCAGTTCAACTAAGACCTTTTCACCTGCTCCTAAACCCTCACTGCTGGCTGGTACTGTCAGAAAGCCGTCAGCCTGTACCAACGACATGACTGCGCCGGCGCCACGCCCGGCAGGGGTTGCCGTCAAAACAGCGCCGACTTTCCCAGTTTTACTCTGATATATTCCTGCACCCCAAGCTTGGAATGCAATGGTCTTGCCAGTGTGGCCTCGAGACTGCTGGCAAGTGGGGATTGTATTCCCTGGAGATAATCGGCGAGTTTTTTTACAAAAAGGTTTAAAGTTATGACAGCCGATATGGTGTAGCCGGGAAGGCCTATTACCGGTTTATTATTGATGATCCCCAGGACAACCGGCTTGCCCGGTCTGATATTAACGCCATGGAGTACAACTTCGCCGAGATCACCAATGACCCCGGCGGTATGGTCCTTGGATCCAGCTGAGGCACCGGCATTGACAATAATGATGTCATATTTGGCAACAGCGGCACAAATAGCTTTCTTAAGTGTACCGGGATCATCCGTCACTATTGGACTGCGCTCGGCGTGTATTCCCCATTCGGTCAGATAGCCGGCCAGAACCCGACTATTGAACTCAATGATGTTGCCTGGACGTAATGAATTTCCCGGCTGCACCAGTTCGCCTCCTGTTGGAATGACCAGTGCATTTGGAATTTTTCTCACCGTAAGTTGACTAAGACCGGTTGCTAACATGGCGCCCAGGTCAATAGGCCTGATCCTGTGGCCATCAGGGAGGATGAGTTCGGTGGTGACGATATCCTCACCGATGGTGCGCACATGTTTCCAGGGAGTTACCGGCGCTATGATTTCGACTGTGGATTCATCTGTGGGCTGCACAGCTTCAACCATGATAACTGCATTGAATTCAGGAGGTAGCACGTTGCCGGTATTTACCCATTGAAACTGGCTATTCAGCTCGAGTTTGACCGGCGTTGTCTCACTGGCACCGATAGTGTCCTGAAAGCGGACTGCGATGCCGTCCATGGCTGCTGCATTGTAAAAAGGGGAGGAGAGCCTGGCAAAAACGGGTTCGGCGGTGATACGGTTCAGAGAATCATCAACTGATATTAACTCTGGTACCATAGGATTCAGGCAGCCGGCTTCTGAAAGCTTGCGTTCCCAGAGCCTAAGGGCCTCGTCAAGGTGCATGTTGTCGATGTAAATGTTGCGCTTCATAAGCGATTTGAAATGTTTTTATTTTTTGGGATTTTGTCTTGTTTTTTTCCTTGACTCCTCGAGTCCTTTAATTCTTGAAATCTGCTTTTAATCAAACAGCTTCACCTCAACCATCGTTCCTTCCTTCAATCCCTGAAGTTTTTCAGCAATTTCAATATAACCGTGCGCCTTGACCATTGTGGAAAGAGCTCCTGATTTACCGAGAACAGGATGTGCTTCTGCTTCGCTTCCCTGACTGATTCTGATATTCACCCTGATAAAATCCGTGCGGCCCGATGCAGAGTTCAGGTTGCGCATGAGTCGTGCGTTCATCGTTCGGTACTGGGGAAAAAATTCCCCTTTTAAACCTGAAAGATGAAGGATGGCCGGCCGGACAAAAAGATCAAAGGTCACAGCAGTTGAAACAGGATGGCCAGGAAGGCCGAACAGCATAGTGTCCTTTGCTTTTGCTATTATTACGGGTTTTCCCGGTTTGACTGATACGCCATGAATTATGATACCGGGAGAACCCATTTTATTTATAACCATTTCCCCTAAATCCCTTTTCCCGACTGAGCTTGCGCCTGACAATAGGACAATATCGTTTGCTGTCATAGCATCCTGCAGCAGGGTGGTTAAATTCTCTTCAGTGTCAGCTGCAATGCCGTAAAATGTTGGTATGGCATGTGTGTTTCGTGTCTGGGCCGCCAGGCTGGCACTGTTCATATCACGGATTTTACCGGGAGTAGGTTGCTGATCATACGGTACGATTTCATCACCGGTTGAGATGATACCTACACGGACCCTGAGAAAAACACTGATAGAATTCAGTCCGACACCCGCCAGCAGTCCGATGTCCTGTGGCCGTATCATGTGTCCTGCAGGAAGAAGGATATCTCCTGCTGCAATATCTTCGCCAACCCTGATAACATTGGTGCCTGCTGCAACCGGCTGCACAACCTCTATCATTGTTTCATCGATGGCGACTGTATGCTCCAGCATGACCACCGCGTCAGTTCCCGGCGGCAGGATACCTCCTGTTGCGATTGCATAACAGGATCCTGGTTGTGGTCCCTTTTCGGGAAATTTACCCATGGCCACCTCGCCGCTTATCTCAAGGTAGGCCGGCAGTTTTTCACTGGCACCAAAGGTTTCGATGGATCTGACTGCATAACCGTCCATGGTCGAGCGTGGATAGGGCGGCAGGTTTTCCGGGGAAACAATGTTGTCAGTGCAGACCCGGCCAAGGGTTTCCGCAAGGGGCAGTATTTCAGTGCGGGCAGGGCAGGGCGGCAGGTTTTGCTGCAGAAGCTGCCGGGCTTCTTTAAGGCTGACGGTTTCCGTACGGCCCAGCATGTCACGGTTTCTATTGCCAGGAAAGTTCATTCTGTTCTTCAATATGTCTAATGTTATTTATCCTTGAAACCTGAAAACCTTGGCCCCTTGAGTCCTATAAAACAATTCTCTGCGGGTGAGTATAGATATTCATGCGGTTGCCACGGGCAAAGCCGATCAATGTCACACCATGATCCTCTGCAGAGGTTATGGACATGCAGGTAGGTGCAGTACGGCTTATCAGTATTGGTATACGGCTGCGGATCACCTTGGTCATGATTTCTCCGGATATCCTGCCGCTTGACAACAGGATTTTTTCTTCAACCGGGATATTAGCGAGAAATGCCTTGCCGATCAGCTTATCGACAGCATTATGCCGGCCGATATCTTCGGCGAACAGGTGTATGCCTTGCCGGTCAGCCAGGGCAGCAGAATGCACGCCGCCTGTCTTCATGAAAAGTTCGGAGATTGAGCGGAACTCATTCATCAGGGCCCGGATTTCATCAGGCGCTACTCTGACCAAAGACCTGTTGGCCGGCATATCCTTGAGATTCGGGGCATGAGTAAAGGTTATGCCTCGTCCGCAGCCTGAGGTGATGGTCTTTTTGTTAAAGGATGCATCAATGTCATCAGCAATATGTGCCAACCGCACAGAGACGGTATAGGTCTTTTCGTCGACCTTGACTTCCAGTATGGATTCACGGTCCCTGAGGAGACCCTCGGAAAGCAGAAAGCCGATTGCCATGGCATCAAGTTCAGACGGGGTGCAGAGCAGGGTCACTACCTGCTTGTCATTCACATTCAGAGTAAATCCAATTTCAGAGGCAACCTGATCGGTTGTTTCTTCAAGCTGTTCACCCTTCAGGCGAATAATGAGGGTTTCATGTAAAGGATCCATTGATGATAAGAGGTTTGCAGTGGCTAATTAAAAACAGCCGAGCTGGCATGTACTGATTTTGATTTTGAGTTTATTGGCCGCTTTCCCTACTTCGGCAGGAGGGATTTTCAGGGACTTGGCAATAGCTAAGGCGCTGGAACAAAGGATGCGATTATCTTTGGCTGCTTTATGCAGATGATCCTCAAGTTTTTTCTGCTGTTCCTGATGAAGAGATGCTGGCTTACTTGTTGCAGGCATGCTTGCACTAATCCTCTATAATCTCCCTGGCCCAGGAAAGGGCGGCAGCGGTTGAAGGAAAACCTATTGTGCTGGTCAGCAGAATAATAGTATGGTAGACCTCTTCGGGGGTAGCCCCGGCATCAAGGGCTCTTTTCACATGGGAATGGACTGCGCCCTCAGCCTTAATTGCTGCTGCAGCAGCCAGCTGGATGAGCTGGGAGTTTTTTTCGTCAAGCGGCCCGGCCTGGCGCAGGGATTTACCGAGTTCCTGATGGTTGTTCATCACTTTGCTGAATGTTTTCACCAGCCAATTATAATTATCAGTATAGTGAATCATAATTTTCCTCTTTAATATGGGGCAGCAGTTTATTCTGTTGTATTGATGAAACCATTCTGGATTGCATGCTTTATCAGATCTGCCGTGTTTTTCAGGTTAAGCTTCTTTAAAAGATTTGCCCGGTGATGTTCTACTGTCCTGATGCTGATGGATAAAAGTTCTGCAATTTCCTTGCTGGTTAAACCCTCGGCTACTAACTTTAGTACTTCTACTTCGCGGTTTGTCAGAGTCTCACAGGGAAAAACTCCCTTCTCACGATATGTCTTTATAACCTCGTCAGAAAATTCTTCAGCAAGATGCGGCGAAATGTACATATCTCCATCCATAACCATATCAATTGCTGTCAAGAGTTCACTGTCAGAATCCTCTTTCAAAAGGTAACCGTCTGCTCCGGCTGACATGGCACACAGGAAGTACTGTTCACTCTTATGCATGGTTATCATGAGAATTTTTACGTCCGGACAGATTCTTTTGGCTTCATTGATCACTTCAATACCACGCAGCTGGGGCATGGAAATATCGAGGATGATCAAGTCCGGCACCGCTTTGTCCAGAACATCTAGAAGTTCGAGGCCGTCGCCTGCTTCATCTATGACCTCAAGGGATTTGTTTTCCTCGATGAGTTTTTTCAGACCCTGCCGTATCAGTACATGGTCGTCTGCCAAAACAATTTTACATTTTGCCATTTTGTTCTCCTTGTTAACCGATAGGAACGGAAAAGGTGACAGTTGTGTCAATACCCGGACGACTTACAAAATTAATTTCGCCTTCCAAAATCCTGACCCGTTCTGACATGGCCTCAAGCCCCATACCCTTTTCATCTGCTTTTTGATAAAATATTTTCTGGACATTAAATCCTCGGCCGTCGTCACGAACTGTAAATTTGATGACATTGTTTTCCCGTGCAATGACAAGTAAAACATGTTTTGCCTGGGCATGCTTGCCGATATTTGTCAGGGCCTCCTGCAATATCCTGTAAATGTTGCGCTGTGAGCCTTCATTAAAGAGATGATTAATATCAGTAGTTCTATACGTAATTTCAACATTATAAATTTTTGCGAAATTATTCACAAGGTATTCAATTGCCGCCTGGAGACCAAGATCATCCAACACAACCGGACTGAGGTCCCTTGCCAGCCTGCGAACATTTTCAATGATCTGGTCAATATTGTCACGCATTTCTTCACAGGTTGTTTTTAATTCTTCCTTATCAGCAATGCCTAAACGTCTGGAAATAGCCCCCACCTGGAGTTTTAGGGCTGCCATTGATTGCCCCAGTTCATCATGCAGTTCAAAGGAAATTCTTTTTCTTTCACTTTCCTGGACGGCAAAAAGATCTGATGAGAGCCGATGCAATCGTTTTTCAGATTTTCTCAGTTCATTTGCCATTGCTTCCAGTTCAACATTGGAATCTTCTATGGCTTTGATCTGCTGTTTGGCGGCCATGACAATTTCGTAGGCCAGCATGGTATAGATTACACTGGTGACAATCCATATGATAACCATGGTTCGCCAGGTTTGTCCCAGCACTTTCTCAACCTTGATCACTTCCTGCCGGGTAATGGTGTTTGTTATCCTTCTTATTTCTTCCAGGTTTTTTTCAAACCAGCTAAAAGTGGCGTAGGCTTCATCCTGAAGTGTCTTTTTCTCTTTTTCCATCCTGAGCCGGTCCAGGACCAGGCC
>JAFDCT010000276.1 GCA_019312695.1 Deltaproteobacteria bacterium
ATATACCTTCATCTAGCTTCGCGGACTTTGAAACTAGAGGGGCTTCTGGCGCGCCTGGCAGGATTCGAACCTGCGACCTACGGATTCGTAGTCCGGCACTCTATCCAGCTGAGCTACAGGCGCATTTTTTACAGGGTGCTCTTATACCCTAAAATGTCCCAATCCACAAGAGGGTTCTTGGGCAAAAAATCCCTGAAAACAAAATCTTTAGAGATATCAGTTGTTATTTGAATTTTCCGTCTTGATAAATTCTATTTCGTGGTCCGCGGGAGTCATTTCCGGTGCCGGCTCGATCCTGATCAGGGTATTGTATCTGTTTTCCAGATCAAGCAGTTCCTCACGCTTATTGTTAAGCAGGTACTCGGAGACCTTTACCGGCAGCCTGCATTTGACGCCCACAACATTCTTGTGCGCCACGCCTGTCTGGATCCGGCGCAGGTAGGAGAGAGACTGGGTCTCAACAGAGCGGGTGACGCCGCGGCCCTGGCAGTGCTCACAGACATTATAGCTGCCCATCTGCACCGGCCGGCCGAGTTTCTGCCGGGATATCTGCATGAGGCCGAACCTGGAGATGCGGCTGATATCCACTTTGGCCCTGTCCCGCTTCATGCTGGCCTTGACCTGTTTTTCCACCTCCCGGATATGGCGGGCGTTCCTCATATCGATGAAGTCCACGACTATAAGGCCGCCCAGGTCCCGGAGTCGGAGCTGCCGGGCCAGCTCCGCGGCCGCCTCCATGTTGGCCAGAAAGATGGTCTCGGCAAAATTCTTGTCCTTGGCCGTGCGGCCCGAGTTGACATCAATGGCCACCAGGGCCTCGGTCGGGTTGATGACGATTGAGCCGCCGGAAGGCAGCTTGACCACCGGCTGGTAGATCTGCTCTATCTGCGCCTCTACACCGTACTGGTTGAAGATCGGACGCGACCCCTTGTGCTGCCGTATGTTTGTTTTCCGCTGCTTGGAGGGCAGGAGTTTCAGAAAATCCAACACCTGCTTTTGCGTTTCCATGGTATCCACGAGAATTTCCTGGATATCAGGGCTGAAATAGTCGCGCAGCACCTTGGCAATAATGTCCTGATCCTTGTAAATCAAGGCCGGTGATTTGGCAGTCTGGCCTTTTTTCTTGGTCTCGCTCCACAGCCTGAGCAGGTAACGCAGATCCTTGTTCAGGGCGGTTTTGGTAATATTCTTGCTGGCGGTCCTGATGATGTAGCCGATGCCCTCGGGGATGTTCAGGGAGTTCATCATGGTGCGCAGCTTGCTTCTCTCCTCCTCGCTTTCGATTTTGCGGGAAATGCCATGGCTGTCGCTGCCGGGCATCAAAACCAGGAAGCGCCCCGGCAGGGAAAGATAGGTGGTGACGCTGGCGCCCTTGGTGCCCGAAGCCTCCTTGACCACCTGCACGAGGATTTCCTGGCCCTTCTTGATCACCTCCTGGATATTGAGGTCCTTCCAGTGTTTCCTGGCTGCCTTGTCGCAGGTGTAATATTCCGGATGGATCTCGCTGAAGGGCAGAAAGCCGTTCTTTTCAGTGCCGATGTCGACAAAGGCGACCTGCAGGTTGGGTTCTATGGCCGTGACCCGGCCCTTATAGATGTTGCCCTTGGTCTGTTCATGCACCACGGTCGTGACATGAAAGGATTCAACTTTGCCGTCTTCCACTAGGGCGATCCGGCACTCCTCGGGTTCTTCGGCGTTGATCAGAAGTTTTATAACAGGCTCCTTCGCAGTCTGCTTTGTTGCGGCGTCGCCTTTTTCCTCCTTCGCGGCTTTCTTCTGCCTGGGGGCTTTTGAGGCCGTCTCTTTCTTGGCTGAACCGGTTTTTGCCCTGGCCTTTGGTTTGGTGCTTTTCCGCCTGGGCCGTGGCTTTGCTTTACGCGCCTCTCCAGCTTCGTCGGTTCCGGCTTCAGCTGCCTGTGATTCCGCTTTCTCTGCAGCGGGCTCACTGTTAACGGCAGACTCTTCCGGGTTTTCTTCCTTTTCTTCCGTATCTGTCATAACCATCCTTTTAAACTGGTCTAATTTGTCCAGCAGATTCTACAATTCTACTCATTCTAATCTATATGTTCTTTTGCCGCCCTGAAATACATTTTGTCCCCGTGTATCTTGGCAAGCAGGTCTCCGCGGCTTTCCATGTCCACCAGTATTTCCAGGGCATCTTCAGCCTCAAGGTTCAGCGTGCCGGCAATCTCCGCTGCGGTGCACGGCCGCCGCAGCACCATTTCTATAATTTCACTTTCGACCCGTTCTAAAGATATTTTCTCGGAGGTGTCAACCTTTTCCTTGCTGAGGTCAATATCCTCGGCCTCCTTGCTGCCGGCCAGGATATCAACCGGCCCGGTGTATACCTCTGCAATTGCCGCCCTGACTTCTTCCAGCCGCCTGCGGGTAAGCGGCTTGGCAAACGTTTCGAAGGGCGGCCGGGCGACCGTGTTCAGCTGCACACGTTTTGGTTTAATCTCTGCAATGGCTTTTTTCAGGGCCTCAATATCCTCGTCGGCATCGTTTATGTTTTCAACCAGCAGGATCTCCAGCCACAGGTCACCGGAAAATTCATTACTGAACTGAACAATTCCAGCAATAATCGTCTCAAGATCGCTGCTGCATTTGGCCGGACGGTTCACCTTCCTGAAACTTTCGGCCCTCGCCGCATCAAGGGAGGGGATGACAATATCTGCCGCCTGCAGATCCCGGCGCACCTCTTCGAGATAGAGCTGGGAACCGTTTGTCAAAATGGCCACAGGCTTATCGGTTTTCTCCTTGATATGGTTGATTACCCGTCCCAGACCGGTATGCAGGGTCGGTTCACCGGATGCTGTAATGGTGAACACATCAATTTTGCGGACACGCTCCTTATTGGCCAGCAGCGTGTCAATCTCTGCGATGATTTCACTGGTGGGAACATGTTCGCGGCGCTCACAGGAGAGCTGCGGAGCCCTGTTGATTTCACAGTAAATACAGTTGTAGTTGCAGGTTTTTGGAGGCAGAAGATCAATGCCCTGGGATAGCCCCAGTCGCCGGGAAAAAACAGGGCCGAATAGATGTTTCATATAAAAAGTAAGGTCCGCTGACCGGTACCGGAAAAGCTGCACCGGCTTATTATTTTTTCAATTAACTATATTACTTATGAAATATGTTAAATTAAAACATACCTTTCCGATAATCAAGGCTAATTTGCCGGCAGCAGAATACATGCTGCAGAAAACGAACTGATCACCCCGGTTATAATGTGTTCATTTTCCTTGACACCCGCCCGCTGTGTGTCTAGATTCGTGCTCTGATATATACAATATTTATATATTCTCATAACAGCTTTTTAGTTAAGCGCCATAAGATAATAGTTTATTAAACTTTGAACTATAATTCGTAACTGCGAAACAGGAATGTAACCATGCGA
>JAFDCT010000277.1 GCA_019312695.1 Deltaproteobacteria bacterium
ATGATAATAACGGTCCACCCGAAAAAGTAGAAAAGAAAACGAAATCGCAGTTGGGCCTGTTTGATATAAAGAAAAAAGATTAGTTTTTCTTGTCACCATTTTTGCAAATAGAGTATAATGTTGCTGATGGTATATTCTAAACTTGCAATTGATCGAATTTTTATTTATATGAAGCCCTTTTGCCCAAATTGGCAGTAAACGTATTTTGGGGGTATCATATGAATAACCCTTCTTCTGATCATAATTACCCGAACAGCAAAAATAACATTACGCAGATGATGCGTTTCGGAAAATATCAGGTACACCAGCGGATAGTTTATCTAACTCTTGGGACTATTGCTGCTGTTCTTTTTATCATTATCAATATCCTGGGTACCACTTATCAAACCAGACATCATTCGTCGGAGATATCATTACAAGGCCTTAAAAAGTCCTCACAGGTCAAGGCAAGGTATGATGCAACCGACAAACTGATTGAAAAACTAAAGCATTACGGACTGTGGAAAATTGATTCTTCCCGAGAGGTTCCGCGTTTTTTTATCAAAAACTATCCTGCAGATTTACATGCTGTTAAAGATATTTCTCTCAAAAAAAGAGTGTTTTTGCACGCCCTATTGTCACATGCTTTTTTTGTCCGCGAGGAAGCATTAAGCAAAAGACAAAAACTTGAAACAATACTGGGCAAAATTAATTGTCCTCTGGAAGACATCAGTTTTGATATCGGACTTGAGTTTGAAAACCAGTGTTCCTGGTTCGACTCCCTGGCTGAAGAGGAAGTCAACTTTATCCATAATCTCACCAAAGTATACCGTACCGAATCAGCTGCAGGGCTTCTCGAACGGGTTGATGCAGTGCCGATCAGTATAATCCTGGCTCAGGGAGCGATTGAATCTTCCTGGGGCAGTTCGCGTTTCACCAGAGAAGGCAACAGTATCTTCGGTATGTGGACCTGGAAAAAAAATGGCATAGTCCCACTGAGGCGTGATGAGGGCAAAACGCATAAAGTCAAGATATATGATAGTGTTCTTGACTCGGTACGGGCCTATCACTTGACCCTTAACCGCCTGGATACCTACGAAGAGTTCAGGCAGTATCGCAAATATACCGATGATCCTCTGATTATGGCCGAAGGCCTTCTGCCGTATTCAGAAAGAGGTCAAGAATATGTTAATGAAATTAAAAAGGTTATCATTTTCAATAAATTGCAGAAATATGACAGTTACAATTTATCAGACCTTGATCCTGCCAAACTAAACAGTTCTGTTTCCAAGGCAGATGTTCAGATAAAGCCCGGGAATGCTTCTCTCTAATTTCACATTCATGCGGCACATCCATTTACTACTATTACTATACATATTCTTCCTTGCACTCCTGCGCACTTCTCATGCGATTGCGCAGGAAACAGTAAGAGATGCAGCAGGTGACACTGGTGTAACGGTACTCATTTATCATCGTTTCGGGGAAGACAAATATCCTACGACCAATATAGATCTGGATCGCTTCAAAGAACAGTTGGAATATCTGAAAACAAGCAACTATAGGGTTATATCCCTGCAGCAGTTGGTTCTGTATCTGCAGAAAGGGGCCAAATTGCCTGAACGGAGCGTGGTTATCACCATTGATGACGGATACAAAAGCGTTTATGAGAAGGCTTGGCCTCTGTTAAAGGATTATAACTATCCCTTTACAGTGTTCCTTTATGTCAAGGCCACAGAAAACAGACACTGGGATTACATGACCTGGGACCAGGTTAAGGAAATGAAAGCTGCGGGAGTGGATTTTCAGAATCATGGTTTTGCCCATGAACATATGGCTTTCATGCCATCAGGCATGAATATGGATGAATACAGGGCTTGGATTAGAGCGGATCTTGCAGTCAGTACCAGGATATTGTCAGAAGAACTTGAAGAACGACCGCGCTTTTTTGCTATTCCCTATGGAGAGTACAACAATACCCTACTGGGAGAGGTTCGTTCTTTTGGCTACGAGGCCATCCTTTTGCAGGACCCTGGCTCTGTCAGTAGTGATACAGATCCCTTTGCCATACCGCGCGAACCGATTCTCGGTTTCGACTGGTCAAGCATGAACCATTTTCAGATGGTTTTGCAAAGGGTGGATCTTCCTCTAACCGGCGAAATCCCGGAAGCCGGCCGGTTGTCTGATGCAATACCTGAACAATTCGGGGCGCAACTGCTCTATCCTGAACGATACATTCCAGGTACTCTCGGTATTTATGTCAGCGAATTGGGATGGCAGAAGGCAAACTTAGTCGGCAATTATGTAAGTATTTGCAACATCAGCACCTTAAACCGCAGGATAAACCGTGTTGCCATCAGCGGTCGTGAAAAGAAGAGCGGTAGAACAGCAATACGCTATTGGATCTTGGTAAATGATATTGAAGATTTTAAAAATTAAAAAATGAAGATTTTGACCCTGTCGTTGGATTTTCTATTTTTTTGTTATCCTTAAACCCCTTTCCTGTATTTTTCTTCACCTGTCTGCAACAAGCGCTGACATATCACGGCGTAGTTTTTCATAACCGGCTTTATCCAGACCAGCTCCGATTGCTACTGTTTCAGCCATCCTGGCAGTCATGAAATCACTCGGTCCGTGGGCATCTGCATTTACAACAAGGAGGGCCCCGGTTTCTTTTGCAATTCTGGCAACATGGCCATTGGTCAGGGAATGTCCCTTTCTGCCTGTCAACTCAAGGTAAACGTTTTTTTCAGCAGCCAGCTGAGCCTCTTCCCTGGTAATAAAGCCGGGATGGGCCAGGATATCAACACCTGCCTGGATGGCCGCCAGGTTGGTCCCGGCTTTGACCGGTTCCATAACTGTTTCCCCGTGACCAACAATAATACTGGCTCCGAGTTTTCTCGATTGCGCAACGAGCTCTGGGAACATTTCAGGCGGGATATGAGTAAGTTCAATGCCAGGAATGAGCCTGGTCTTGTAAAAACGGTTCAAATCCTCTGCTGCTTTAACAATACGGGGAATAATAAAATCATAGTTTGATGAATCCGCATGGTCTGTGATGGCAACGGCTTCATAACCAAGTGATTCAACACGCCTGAGATGTTCAGCCGGTATAAGCTCTCCATCGGAAAAAATTGTATGTGTGTGCAGGTCAATCATGGTAACTCCTTATAGATTTTCTCAGTCATCAACGACGGGGCCTCCAATGTATTTTATTACCGGGTTATACCTGGCAAAGGAGTGTTTTTTAAAAAATCATAAACCATATTTATTAAATTCAACAGGAGTGAGCTGTCAGGCAACTATTCCTCTCAATGAATGCAGAAGTCCTTCGGTTATTTTTACGAACACTTCCTGTCCTGGTGTCAAGGCAGGGGCTTCAAAGTTTACAATAATATTGCTCATGGTGCGGCCGCTATACTGGCCATCCCCACTTTTACTTTTCCCCTCGACCATAACCAGCTGCACAGAACCTTCATACTCCTTATTTCTCAGCAGGCTGATATCATTTTGCCGTTCCTGTAAAATTCTGAGCCGTTCGGCCTTTATATGTTCATCTATCTTATTGTCAAAGCCTACAGATTTGGCCTGGGGCCGGTCGGAATATTTGAAGGAAAATGCTCCATGAAAGCGTATTTTTTCAAGAAGCTTTAATGTCGCCTCAAAATCTTCGTCCTTTTCACCTGGGAAGCCAACAATTATATCAGTTGTCAGGGCAATATCAGGCCGCATCTGGAGTAAGGCATCTGCCTTTTCAAGATATTGCTCAATGGTATATTTTCTGTTCATTTTTTTCAAAATACGATTGGAGCCTGATTGCACCGGAAGATGAAAGTGCGGGCAAAGTTTTTCAATGGCCGCAAAACATTTAATCAATTCCGGAGAAAGGTCCTTCGGGTGTGAAGTGGTAAATCGCACCCTTTTGATACCATCTATGGCGGAAACCTGCTTGAGAAGTTCAGGAAACGGAACGTACTTCAATCTTCCCTTTGATGATACGCCATAAGAATTAACATTCTGACCAAGCAGGGTAACCTCTTTGACGCCATGCCTGGCATGATGTGATATTTCGGCAATTACGTCCTCTGGTGACCTGCTTGTTTCCCTGCCCCGGGTATATGGTACGACACAATAGGTACAGAAATTGTTGCAGCCTTGCATAATGGTGACAAATTTCTTAAAAAACTGTCCAGCTTCTATGTCATCACCTTTTTTGTTAATTACAGCAGGGGAGGGGGGAGAATAACGGGGAATAGCAAAGTTTGGCGATTGATCTACTGCAAGTTGCAGTTTGCCTCTTTTTCCTGCTTTGGCTACAAGTTCTGGCAGTTTGTAAATCTGTTGCGGACCAAGAACAATGTCGACCTGTGGCATTCTGGCCTGCAAACGTTCAGCTTCCTGCTGGGCAACGCACCCGGCAACGGAAATGATCAATGAGGGCTTGTTTTTCTTGAGATTCTTCAACCTGCCAAGCAGGCTGTAAACTTTTTGTTCTGCCTTTTCCCGGATGGAACAGGTATTAATAACAATAACATCAGCCTGTTTTATATCTCCGGTAGGAATATAGTTGGCAGCAGCAAGCAACTGCCCCATGATTTCAGAGTCACGCTCATTCATCTGGCAGCCAAATGTCTCTATATATGACTTTTTTATTGTGTTCACTTCGTTGTATATCTTTTTTTACAGGGGCAGGGTACCGGTAGCCCAGGCAAGTCTCATGAGCGATATGCGGTAATTATACAGGGCAGTATAGTAATTGATCTTGGCGCGTGTCAGGCGCGTCTGGGCATCCAGAACATCTGTAGTAGTGCCAAGTTGTGCCTGAAATCTGGATTGGTTGATACGAAAATCCTCTTCAGCCTGCTCAATGGCCTTTTCAGTAACCTCAATATTGTATTCCGCCTCTAAAGTGTCAACATAGGCTTCTCTGACCTGCAGCACAATATTATCAAGCAGTTCTGTCTGATTTTCCTGGGCCTTTTTCATATTGTACTTGGCAACTGCCATTTTATCCTTACGCTGACCCCAAGCCCAGAACCGCCATTCCAGAGTGGCCTCTGCTGTTTTTACCTCGCTGGAACCAAAAGGATATTCCCGGGCCAGGATATTGTCACCCTGTTTCAAATAGTTTGCTGAGACAGATACAGCCGGAAGGTATGGGGCTTTGCTAAGAGTTATATTTTTATCAGCCTTTTCAACGACAATTTCACTTTGTCGCAGTTCAGGGCGGTAATTTTTTGCCTGTTGAACTGACGCTTCCCAGGAAATCTCACTTGGTTCATATTTGAGGATGTCTGCTACCTGGATTTGTGTTTGTACAGGTCTGCGCAACAGGGTATTCAGTCTTGCCAAAGCCATGGTGGAAAGATTCATGGCCCTGAGAAGTTCAATTTTTGCTCCTGCCAACTGCACCTCGCTTTGCAGCATATCATTTTTGGGGATAAGGCCCGCTTTATAAAAGGCCTTGGCATCCTTAAGGTGGGCTTCCCGTTCTTTCACGGATTGTTCGGCCACCTTTTCAACTTTCCTGGTCTTGAGAAGATCATAGTAGGCCTCATGCACTGCCAGGATAATATCGTTCTGGGCCTGGGCCATGGAGGCCTTGGATAATTTCAGGTCAAGCTCGCTAATTTCTACTCCGGTAACAAGAGAACGTCCACGATAAAGAGGTTGTTTGACGGAGAAAGAGTAATTGTAATAATCTTTTATACTAAATGGAGCATAGGCATCAGGAGCGTATTGGTATCCATATTGAAAATACATTGATGGATAAAGGTCTTTCTTGCTGCTTTCAAGGGAA
>JAFDCT010000278.1 GCA_019312695.1 Deltaproteobacteria bacterium
AGGCAAAATCTGCAGTCCTTTATCCTGGGGTTGATTTCAAGCAAATAGACCGGGTTGGAAGAAAAAAAAGAATAAATCCGCAATCGCCTGTTATTGTCTGGAACCACCGTTGGGAACATGACAAAAATCCAAAATATTTTTTCAAGACGCTGTTTGACCTCGACGCCGCCGGCCATCATTTCAGACTTATTATACTGGGACAATGTTTCAAAAGAAAACCGTTAATTTTTTCTGAAGCGCAGGAGAGGCTGCAGCATAAAATTATTCATTGCGGCTTTGTGGAGTCAGAGGATGAATATGCCGGACTGCTTGCCCAGGGAGATATCGTGGTCTCAACTGCCAAGCATGAGTTCTACGGTATCTCTGTTATTGAGGCGGTACGGGCCGGTTGTATCCCGCTTCTGCCGAACCGTTTATCCTATCCGGAACTTTTTCCAGCCCAATATCTCTATGAAGAAGGAGAGCTTTTTAAGGAATTGAAATCAATTCTGACGCATCCGCCTAAAATAGACAGAGCAGCAACGAAGTCAATGACGTCGTTTTTTTCATGGGATGATCTTTCCAGTAAATACCTGACATGGTTTACCGGTTCAGCCAACTCGCCGAGACCTTTCTAATCTCCATATCCATACATTAAACATAATCGACTCAAGATCAGCCAGATAATAACTCGCCGGTCCATGAAAAAGATCAGCTTTTTGAAATCCTCTTGATTTCAGATGGCAGGTTTATAATACTGTGAGTAATTGACATCCAATCATTATTACCATGGGAGAATCACGATCATGTATTTACTGATACGCAAAGCTCTCATCTTGCTGTTGTCCTGTCTTATTCTCTATGCCTGTGCTGTAAATCCCGTTACCGGCAAAAAAGAGCTTGCCCTGGTTTCTGAGCCCCAGGAAATAAATATAGGCAAGGAGAATTACGGCCCCAGCCGTCAGATGCAGGGTGGTGACTATACCGTAAATCCTGAATTATCCACCTATGTCCAGGAGGTAGGCCAGAAACTGGCCGCAGTCAGTGACAGGCCGCTGCCCTATGAATTTACTGTCCTCAACAATTCCACCCCTAATGCCTGGGCCCTGCCAGGAGGCAAAATAGCGGTCAACCGGGGACTTTTGCTGGAGTTAAATAATGAGGCTGAACTAGCCGCTGTCCTTGGCCATGAAATCGTTCATGCTGCGGCCCGCCATGGCGCCCAGAAAATGGAACGGGGCATGCTCCTGCAGGGGGCACTTCTTGCGACGAGTATTGTGGTGCAGGGAAACGAGTACGGCAATCTGGTTGTCGGAGGAGCCCAGCTGGCAGCGGGATTGATCCATACCAAGTATGGCCGGGATGATGAACTGGAAGCTGACTACTACGGGATGCAGTATATGTCACGGGCCGGTTATGATCCCATGGCCGCCGTCGCCTTACAGGAAACTTTTGTCCGCCTGAGTGAAAATCAGGCCCATAATTGGCTGACAGGGCTTTTTGCTACCCATCCTCCTTCTGTTGAACGCGTCAATGCCAATCGGGAAACTGCAGCCTCCCTGCCGCAGGGAGGCACACTCGGCAGGTCACGTTATGAAAAGCACCTTGCTGCATTAAAAAATGATCAGAAAGGCTATGACAGTTATGCCAAGGGCAGAAAAGCCCTGGAAAAGGGCAATAATGAGCAGGCATTATCATATGCCCGTGATGCCATCCGGATTGAACCCAGGGAAGGTCTGTTCTATGGACTGAGCGGTGATGCCCATTACCTTGCAAATCGATACGAAGAAGCTCTGGCAGATTATGACAGGGCTGTCAGCTTGAATCCTGATTATTTTTACTTTTACCTGCAGCGGGGTCTGACCAAGAAAAAATTGAACAGGAACCGAGAGGCTTATACAGACCTGCAGGCGAGTGCCAGATTGCTTCCCACAGCCGTTGCCTATAACGGCCTGGGTGAATTGGAATTGGCAACAGGTTCACTCCAGAAAGCACGGCAGTATTTTTCAGAAGCTGCCTCCTCTGATTCTCCTGCAGGAAGGCAGGCAAGGATCTCTCTGCTCCGCCTTGATTTTCCAGATTATGCCAAACAATACATCCAGGTGCAGATCGGCCTGGATCATGAGGGCTATGTATTGGCCAAGGTCATCAATCAAACGCCTCTTGCTGTCAGGAACCTGCAGTTGGTCATCGAGTATCCCGATACCTCCGGCAAGACGCACCAGACTACGCGTGTGCTGTCAGCAGTTATCCCCGCCGGACAGAACTATATGACAAATCTCAACGTGGGCCCCTATGCCAATGCCGCTGTACTAAACTCGATACGTATACAGGTTGTGAACGGTGAATTGATCGAACAATAAATGAGGAGAGAAAGATGAAAGTGCTTATTCCATTTTATTCAATGTACGGCCATATTTACAGAATGGCCCAGGCCGTGGCCGAAGGAATATCCCAGATTGAGGGGGCTCAGGCCATACTCCGCAGAGTGCCTGAAACATTACCGCCTGAAGTATTGGAGAAAATGGGGGCGGTTGAATCCAAGAAAACCATGTCCCAGGTGGAAGTGTGCACCATAGAGGAGCTGGCAGAGGCAGATGGTATTATCTTCGGGACCCCGACACGCTTCGGCAACATGTGCGGTCAGATGCGTCAATTCCTGGATGCTACAGGCAAATTATGGGCTACAGGTGCCCTGGTAGGCAAGGTTGGATCGGTTTTCACCAGTTCTAATACACAACATGGCGGCCAGGAGACAACGATTATCTCGTTTCACCTTACCCTTTTTCACCAGGGAATGATCGTTGTCGGGCTGCCCTATGCTTTCAAAGGGCAGAGTATCATAGATGAAATAACCGGCTGTTCCCCCTATGGCGCCTCTACAATTGCAAGCCCTGACGGTACGAGACAGCCGAGTGATAATGAATTGGAGGGGGCCCGATTTCAAGGCCGACATGTTGCAGCAATAGTCAAAAAATTGGCAGGATAATTTATACGAACGAAGGAGAGAAATATGTCGGATTTGATGAATACCATCCAGCAGCGAAGAAGTATACGCCGTTTTCAGGAAAGGGATCTCCCGGATGACATCCTGACTAAACTGCTCGAAGCCGCTCGCTGGGCACCGTCCTGGGCCAACACCCAGTGCTGGAATTTTGTAGTTGTCAGGGATAATGAGACCAAGAGAAAAATACAGGAAACGGTTTCCCCCCGGAACCCATCCTCCAAGGCTATAGTCAATGCCCCGGTTCTTCTGGTTGTCTGCGGGCAGCTAAAAAAATCAGGCTACTATAATGACCAGTATCCCACCAAGTTCGGCGACTGGTTTATGTATGACCTGGGTTTGGCAACCCAGAATCTCTGTCTGGCAGCCCACGATTCAGGCTTGGGCACGGTGATTGTGGGGCTTTTCGAGCATGACAAGGTAGGAGAGATAATAAAACTGCCTCCGGAGCATGAGGTTTTGGTACTCATTCCTGTCGGGTATCCAGATCATGATCCATCCCCTCCCAAAAGGCGGGAGCTGGATGAGTTTGTGTTCAACGATTCATTTTAGCTGCCAGGCAGCCCGACAAAATATATTTTCTCAAGCCCTGTTCATGATGCAGTCAGGCGCAAATCTATTCTGTCTGCAGGTAGCTAGAGATTATAAAAGGGCCAGATAAATTCAACCAGGAGAATCGACATAAAGGTTAGCGCTCCGACAGGCGCCAGGGCATTTTGGGAGTTATAATTGAAATCGATGACACGTATGGACCAGACGGCGGCGCATAAAACAAATACGATTGCAAACAGCAGC
>JAFDCT010000279.1 GCA_019312695.1 Deltaproteobacteria bacterium
AGATTTTCAGGCACGCGCAGAACAAAGTTTTCATCGACCACGATGTTTTCCGAGTAGCCACCGTAAGTGACGCCGCCAAGATGCTTGTCTGGTGAGTTGTAGGTGAAGATCGCGCCAGAGTTGCAGAATTGTTCTACGTCAGATTGGCAGTGGGGGCAGGTCTGGTCCGAATCGACCATGCAGCCGACCCCCACCAGGTCTCCCTCCTTGAATCTCGTGACAGCAGAGCACACCTTGGTAACCTTGCCGACAATCTCATGCCCTGGCACGCAGGGATAGGTCGTGGCCATGACACTGCTCCATTCGTCTCGCACAGTGTGCAGGTCCGAATGACAGATGCCGCAGTAAAGAATCTCGATCTGCACATCCCGGTCAGTTGGCTCACGTCGTTGGATCGTATCAAGTGCTAACGGTGAAGTCGCACTGGCAGCGGCATAGGCTTTTGTCTTTTTCATGATATTTCCTCCGATGGCTTGGTTTTATTTAATTAAAATATATTAAAAATTAGCAGACAGCTTTACCTTTTCAGCCTGATAATATTTTTCGTGTCATTAATATTATGCATCTGTTCCTGCCTGATCTTTCGTATTCCTTCGATCAGTTCCTCCTCGGAAATGACCTGCTTGGAGATAAGGATGTCAATTAGAGCCTGGTTGACAATAAGCTCTGTCTTAAGGACCTCTTCTGCCGACATATGTTTTTGGGGATTACGGTGTTCAGTTATATACAACCTCTCTACTTGTTCGGAGCAGTCTTTTCTTTTTTATTTCATCGTAATCTCTGCCTCTTTTACTGATTGATAAAGCTTGGCAGCACTGGCAGCAGCATCTTTAACCGGCAAGGCAGGCAGCATTTTAATCTTTTTGAAAAAACCGGGTGCTGTCACCCTCCAGAGGGCAATTAAACTGTGGGCAGGCTCAGCACTTACCGCTCTAAACACTGTTACACCTCAATTGTCCTGAGTTTTGTCAAACCTGATGATATCAACACCCTCAGGCGAAAAAAGTCCTGCATCTTTAAGTATTTTAGCTTTGTGCACATGCTGTATTGCAGGCATATTTTCCTTTAACTCCCAGTAACTAAGAAACAGTATCTCCTGGTTTTCTGCATGTATGGTGCCTGTTTTTTACTCCTCACACCAGGCAGCAGTTCCATGCAGAGCAACAAACTTAGTACCAGTAAGTACCAACAGGCTAATTCTTGATTTCATAACTCTATCCCTTGGTATAATTACTTTCTGGACTGCAAATGTTCTCAGGCTGGCCGGCGATATGAACCAAAATCACAGCATCAAATTACAGCGAAAAATTATAGCTGTTAAAAACACGGAAAGCCTCAAAGGAGATTTTCCACCCAAGGTTTTTAAAAATTAGATAAAATATGAAAAAACCCTTTCACTGGAGTCCTTTCCCTTAAAAATTTTGCTAAACCCAATTGTCTACCGAGTAGGCTATGTATATGAATATATCAATTCACATAAACAATTTGGAATCCTATGTCAATCAAAGAGAAAAAATGTTTCCAGGAGGTACAATAACGTACTTTACAAAAAAATTTTCACAGAACATTAAATATTCTTCTGCCTACCTGGGGCTGTGAAAAGAAAATGCTTACTTACTCTGTTATTATTACGGGTTCAAAACACATCTGTTTGTCAGGATAGACGATGGAATTATGCTCTATGTTTTTAACCAAGATTTTGTTTGGGTTGGGAATAATGCATTGCTTCTGAAATTTTTTTTGCGTTTTAAAATTTTTCTCATTTAGCAGCATATTTGTATGAGAATTTATTCGGGTTCACTGCCCTCATCGTTTTCTTTTCCAAGTTTCCACGTTTGTCTTGAAAACAAATTTTGAAAAATAAATATGAGCCAGGCACACATCCAGAACAGCGCCCCAAGTTTCCAGTTTATGAATGGCACCACCAGCAGGAGCACCAGGAGGATAATGGCAAATAATTTTCGTGTTGTTTGTTTCATGCAGAACCTTAAGTACAGGCGGTATCACATTATTTATTTTAAGAGTTGTTCTTCTACTGGTATGTTTTAAAGTAACGCATATAACTTTATACCAGAAAACAGGGGTAAAAAACAGTGAAGCAAGAAATTGAACTGGATCAGGGCTCATGGATAATAAAAGTAATCAAAAATTTTGTCACACAATCGCCTCTAAATGATATGGGATTTGCAAAACCGGAGATAATTTTCAATACACCTCTTGTAGGTTTTTCCAGCGGGGCAGATCCCCTTTACAACGAATACAAATCCCATATCGGCTCCTTTTATTTTTCACCACTGGAATTTCTTGAAAAATCATTTCCGGATAAAAAATTTACGGCAGAAAATATTACCATTATTAGTTGGATAATACCGTCCACAACTGCAACCCGCAAGGAACAAGCCGAACAGGACCGCTACCCGTCCGAACGCTGGGCCCGGACCCGCGACCTGGGAGAGAAATTTAATAATGCAATTCGTTCGCACTTACTTGAACAGCTTCATAAAACCGGGATTGCTGCAATAGCTCCACTCCTTTCACCGCTTTGGACCAGGTCGGATGAAGGCCCCTATGCTCCCTGTTCAAACTGGTCAGAACGCCATGCAGCCTATGCTGCAGGCCTTGGTACATTCGGCCTCTGTGACGGCCTTATAACTCCAGTGGGCAAGGCAATGAGGACCGGGTCGGTCATAGCAGCGGTTACCATACCGCCAAGCAACAGACCCTATGACGATCATCATGCCTACTGTCTACATTTTACTGAGAACATTTGCCGAAAGTGCATTCCCCGTTGCCCTGTGGATGCCCTCACTGAAGAGGGACATGATAAAAAAAGGTGCATGCAGTACACAGAAAATGCAATGCACAATTATATTAAAAAGAAATTTGGCCTTGAAACGTATGCCTGCGGTCTGTGCCAGAGCTGGGTGCCCTGTACTGACAAGATACCAATTAAAGAAGATGTGGAAACTTCTTAAAAGAAATAATACCCATGACTCTCAACCTGAAAAACAATCCTTTAACCAATTTTTCCCGTGGTTTTTTCTATCCTTTCCGGGCTGGGAAATTCATTAAAAGACACCCCGTACTTCTGAAGTACATCATTGTGCCCTTTTTTATCAACTTTGTGGTTTTAATTCTTGCAGTATACTGGGGTCTCTCCTTCTTCAATTCCATTGTTATACACTACATACCACAGGGTGAAGCCTGGTACTGGGTGATACTCTCTTATTTCCTCTGGATTCTTGCCATACTTATGACAATGATCCTGGTTTTCTTCGGTTTCGCAGTCACCGGTGCTATTATTGCTTCCCCTTTTAATGATATTCTTTCTGAAAAAACTGAAGAGATTCTGACAGGAATCCCAAATGAAGAACCCTTTGTCTTCAGGGTCTTTTTAAAAGACGCCCTGCAAACCGTGATGGACGAAAGCAAAAAAATTATTATTTTTGTAATACTCATGCTGCTCCTGCTGCCACTTAACCTGATACCCGGGGGGACCCTGCCCTATTCAGTCCTGTCCGTCCTGCTGACGATTTTTTTCCTGGTCGTGGAATATACCGGCTACGTTTTCAATCGCAAACATCTGACCTTCCGTGACCAGCGGCACTTCATATTCTCACAGAAGTTTTTAATGATTGGTTTTGGTACTGGAATAATGGGAATGCTGGCTGTACCCTTCCTTCAGTTCCTCTGCATTCCTTTCGGGGTTGTCGGCGCCACTCAACTCTGGCATGATCTTTCAAACATAGAACATTAAATCCGGAAAAAACTTAGCCTGATTGATTCTTATCTCTTGGCGGAATAAGACAACCAGGTATTTGCATCACTTATTTGACGAAAAACTTTTATCTACTGAGAGCATTTCCCACATCCGGCTCATACTAAAGATATAGTCCCTGGCAGCCATCACTGCGC
>JAFDCT010000280.1 GCA_019312695.1 Deltaproteobacteria bacterium
GATTCTTTCTGCAGCTGTACTCCCATGGTGCTGGCATCAAAGAACAGTTTCAACTGGTCATGTTCATGGCAGGCTGCCAGGCAGTTCTGAGTTCCGACATAATCGGCATTAAGGTCGCCGACAATCATTTTTTCATATTCCCGGATCGGCAGAATCGGTCTTGATTCTTTCAAACCGGTACATCCGACAAACAAAGCAAGTATTCCCATCGTGATCAGTAGCACTATGTTCAGATGGTAGTTCCTGCTCTTCATATCAGCCTCCTTAAGCCTTGCATTTTGAGGAAGGTGTTCATTGTGTTTGGTATAATAACTGTTTACACTATCAAATAAAAAATATTGATGCTGCATCCATCCCAAATTTGGACGCCCACCCTAGCTATAATGAATGTTCAAACAGGGTGTCAATAAAAAATCCGGCAGATCGGGGAATTTGATGAGGGCACTGCGCCAATATTAAAATAAAAGTGCAAAATAAAAACATGCCAGTAGCATAATTTTATTATATATAATTATAATTATTTAATATTTATTTATGTATGTAATTTTGCAAATACTAGAAACGCAAGATGAAAAGAATAGACAATAAATTATAATAACATGGAGCAGTGAGTGTTTTTAACTACAGATTACTGCAATGTATTGAGTAAAAAAGTCTTAAAAGTCAACTGTCAGGGGATTTTGAGGAGGTGTATGGAATATCCGGGGTCTGAACATTTATTCGGCAATGAGTAGCAATTATCTAAACGAAGAAATTTTTTTGAATCATTAATGCGATGACAAGCACAGTGTCTGAAAAACAAAACCATTAGGATAAAGTTTAACCGCCAAGGTAAGCCTTCTTCACTTCGGGATTATTAAGAAGATCCTGGGAAAAACCTTCAAGCACGAGGCGGCCGTTTTCAAGGACATAGGCCCGTTGGGCAAATTTGAGTGCCAGCCTGGCATTTTGTTCCACAAGCAGGATTGTTGTGCCTTCCCGATTGATCTTCTTGAGGGCCTCAAACATGGAGAGCATGAGCAGCGGGGCCAGTCCCATGGACGGTTCGTCCAGCAGCATCAACTTGCGGCCGCTCATATAGGCGCGGCCAACAGCGAGCATCTGCTGTTCGCCGCCGCTTAAGGTACCGGCCATCTGGGATTCACGTTCCTTCAAACGCGGGAAAATGGAAAAAACCTGCTCAATATCCTTGGCAATCATATTCTTGTCACGGCGGGCAAATGTGGCAAGCTGCAGGTTTTCCATGACCGTCAGGTTACCGAACAGGCGGCGCCCTTCAGGAACGTGCGAGATGCCAAGTTGGCTTACAACCTTGTCCGGCTGGTACTGCAGGAGATCTTTCCCCTCGAAGGTCATGACAGAGCCTTTGTCAGCCTGGAGCAGGCGGGATATGGCACGCAGCGTTGTACTCTTTCCGGCGCCGTTGGCCCCGATGATGCAGACGATCTCACCCCGGTCAATGGAAAAATCCAGACCGTGCAGAGCCCTGATCTTGCCGTAGGAGACATGCAGGTTTCTAACTTCCAACTGCATCAGTGGATGTCCTCCTTACCAAGATATGCTTCGATTACATCAGGGTTATTCTTGATTTCCTCAGGGGTGCCCTCGGCGATGACCTCACCGAAAACCAGGGTCTGTATCCTCTCGCACAGTTCCATAACAAATTTAAGCCGATGCTCGATAAGAAAGATGGCAACCTCAAACTCCTCATGGATCTTCCGGATAATACCGATCATGCGGTTGAGTTCATCCGGGGTCATGCCGGCTGTGGGTTCATCCAGGAAAAGAACCTTGGGATTTGTCGCCATGGCCCGGGCCATTTCAACACGCCGCTGGGCGCCGTAAGGCAGGCTGACCGCCAGCTGGGAAGCGAAACGGGCCACGTCGAATGTTTCCAGCAGGTGCATGGCCTTGGCAGTAAGACGTTTTTCTTCCTGGTGGCGGCGTTTTGAACCGAAGAAAGCGCCCCAGATGCCATATTCAAGTTGTGAGTAGCAGGCCATTTTTACATGCTCCAGCACGGTCATGTGCCGCCAGAGCAAGAGATTCTGGAAGGTGCGGCCTAGTCCCATGGCAGCGATCTCATGAGGGTGATGGCCAATAAGGTTTTGACCGTCCAGTTCTATGTTGCCCTCGGTAGGAGTGTGAATGCCGGAGATAAGGTTGAAGATAGTGGTCTTGCCGGCACCGTTTGGCCCTATCAGTCCAACGATGTGTCCCGGTTCCAGGCTGAGGTTGTACTTGTGGACCGCCCGGAGGCCCCCAAAGTAATGCGTCATGTTGTCAACTCGTAGCAGAGCCATATTGTTATTCCTTCGCCTTTGGCTGTTTTGGGCGCATCAGTTCTTTGGGCCTGAACTCGGTAAAGGCGATGAGTCCGGTGGGGCGGACGAGCATGACGAAAATAAGCAGCAAGGGAATAATGATCCACTTGTAAATTTCAAGGGGCCGCAGGGCCTCACTTAAAATATTAATGCTGACAGCGCCGACAATGGAGCCAGTGACGGAATTTAACCCTCCGAAATAAACCATGGCCAGAATTTCAGCCAATCGTTGGATGCCGAAGGAGCCCGGGTTGACGTAGCGCAGGACATGCGCAAAAAGCCCGCCGGCGACTCCGGCCCAGAAGGCTCCGAACATGAAGGTGATGATCTTTGTCTTGCGGGTATTGACGGTCATGGCTTCAGCTGCCAGCTCGTTATCGCGGACCGCATTTAAAGCCTTGCCCATGGTGGAACGGACAAAGTTGTTGATGATCCAGATGCACAGCACCATGACTGTGAAGACCATGGGCAAGGTTGAGTAATGCGGCTGGCTGGACATACCGCGCGGGCCACCGATGAACTCGAGATTTTCGATAACGGACTTGACGATGAAGAGAAAGGCAAGGGAGATGATGGCCAAATAGTCCCCGCGGGTCCGGAAAGAGGGAATGGCGATGACCAGGGCACCCAGGGCTGCGGCAATGCCGCCTGCAATAAGGGCCAGTGGAAAGAAATATGGACCTAGGTAAGCGGGAAGCAGGGCATCGCCAAATTGCTTGTCATTGGCAAAGAGCAGCAGCGTGATGGTGGAGGCGGTATAGGCGCCCAGGGCCATGAAGCCGGGATGGGAACAGGAAAATTCTCCCATGTAGCCGTTGATTACATTTATGCTTAAGGTCAGCATGATGGCTATCATGGTAAGTTTGAGGATCAGCAGCCGGTAATCGCTTATATCGGCCCAGAGATGCAGGGCTCCGTAAAAAAGGCCCAGGTGGACCAGGGCTGCCAGGGTAATCCTGCGCCGGTCAAGAAATGAGGCCAGACTGTTAGCCGGTTTCTGCAGGGACTTGGCAATAATGAGAACCGGCAGTCCGTAAACAAGTATCAGGTAGCCGATGGTACCGGGGATGAGCTGAGGTTTCTTAAGAATGGAAAGAAAGCCGAACAGCACCGGGATCTTTGGCAGGCCGAGGTAATAGGAGATGAGATCCCCAAGGAAGTACTCAACCAGGGCGGCACCCAGGATGCCAAGCAGCCAGCCGATAAGCGGGACAGGGGTAACAAAGCCGATAAACCAGATCTTGAAGCCTTTCTTGCTCTGTTGCGATGAATAATTCTGGGATGCCATACCGGTTATTTATTTCCTAGCTGACAGGTTAAAGCCTGAGTTGGGTGGAATGCGCCTGGCCAAA
>JAFDCT010000281.1 GCA_019312695.1 Deltaproteobacteria bacterium
ACGCAGGAGATATCTTTCCGTGACGGCGACAGACATATCAGCATATTCCCCTATGACGGGTTCAAGGTAACGGCTGAGATCAACTTTAAGCATGACACAATAAAGCGCCAGGTTTATTCAGTTGTAGTATCACCCAGAAAATTTGCCGCAGATATATGCGGGGCCAGGACTTTCGGTTTTCTAGAGGATGTCAAGAAACTACAAAAAAACGGCTTAGCGCTAGGAGCTTCTCTTGAAAACGCCGTCGGTATGGACCAGAACGGCATTTTAAACAAGGAAGGTCTCCGCTTTGCAAACGAATTCGTACGTCATAAAATAGTAGATATCATCGGTGACATGGCTCTGCTCGGATGTCCGGTACTTGGACATGTCGTGGCATACAAATCAGGTCACAGTCAGCACCTCAGGCTGATGGAAGCAATTGCTGCTACTCCTGAGGCCTGGGAATTCGTTGAACTAAAGAAAGACGGGCAGCTTTCCGTTCTGAACAAGTTTGTCACAAAAACAATGGAAGCCGGCAACAGATTCCTCCCTATCCTGTCCCCCGTAACCTCCAAGAAACCTGTTTCCGCCCTATAATATTCAGTTTCAAGATACTTTTTTCGCATCCATTATTCAGATTAAAAGCCTGTTGGACATATCAGCGCCAACAGGCTATTTTTATAAAAATTTCCTGTAATCCCAGAGAGTCATTCTGTCACCAGCAAGACTACAGATTGCACCTGCCGCCCCGGGTAGAAAAATAGTTTGCTTTGTTTTATAGCGAGACAAACATTCTTATTGTAAAAAATACGGCAATAAGAAAAAATACCTGTTATCAATTCCAATAAAAATTACTCTTTTTATCTCATGGAGATTCGTTATGACTTTGCTTGGCAAGCTTGGCTTTATAGGCGGAGGTAGAATGGGGGAGGCCTTGATCCAGGGAATCCTCAAATCAGAGATAATTGCTGCTCCCGACATACTGGTTACAGATCCTGTTGCCGACAGGCGGGAATATCTTGCTGCAACTTACGGGATTAAAACCTATGACATCAGTGCAGATGAACATATATGGACTACCTGTGGCACGGTCATTCTGGCGGTCAAACCTCAGATAATGAAAGATGTGCTCCAGGAAGCCCGTGCCGAGGTAAACGATTCCCACCTGCTCATATCAATTGCTGCCGGCATACAGTCCTCTTTTATCGATGCAAATCTGACGGGATGCAACTGTAGAATCATAAGGGTTATGCCCAACACTCCGGCTTTTGTCCTGGAGGCTGCCTCGGCTTTATGCCAGGGCCCCAGGGCTACCCAGCAGGACATAGACACGGCGCTCGCCATCTTTAACTCCATAGGTAAATCCGTCGTTCTGGATGAAAAATATTTTGATGCCGTTACAGGATTGAGCGGCAGTGGACCTGCTTATGTCTTCACCTTTATCGAAGCTCTCATCGATGCAGGTTTGAAGGTCGGCTTGAACCGGGCTGATGCAGAGCTTCTTGTCATGCAGACTGTTTTAGGTTCGGTGAAACTCGCCATGAGCAGTAATGAACATCCAGCCCAACTGCGTGCTATGGTGACATCACCCGGGGGCACAACAATTGCCGGCCTGCATGAGCTGGAAGCTTCTGGTTTTAATGGTATCATCATGGATGCAGTTGAAGCAGCAACGGCAAGATCACGAGAACTCGGAAAATGAAAATTCGAAAAGCCGGCATCATTTTAAAGAAAGGTTTTAAAAAGCCCCGCAGGATAGCTGAGGAGATCATTAACTGGTTTTCTGAAAAAGGGGTGAAATCTGTGGTTGACCAGGTCACAAAAGACCTTGATATCCTCATCATCCTGGGTGGGGACGGCACTCTGCTGCACATTGCAGATAAAGCCAGCAGATACGAAATACCTGTCATGGGAATTAATCTGGGCGGCCTTGGGTTCCTGACTGCAGTGTCTATCAAGGAACGCTTTGAGGCCTTGGAATTGCTTCACCAAGGCAAAATGAAGGTAGAGAGTAGGCTGCTCCTGAAGACCAGACTTCTAAAAGAATCCGAGACTGAATCCGGATCGGCTGATTACCTGTATGCACTCAATGACGTGGTAATCAGCAAGGGAGACATAGAACAGATTATCAATCTCAGAACATGGTCTGATCAGGAATTTATCACAACCTACAGGGCCGATGGCCTTATATTTTCGACGCCAACAGGTTCCACTGCTTACAATCTCTCATCCGGCGGTCCCATAGTCCAGCCCCAACTCCCCTGCATCCTGGTAACTCCAATATGTCCTTTCATGCTGGAAAGCAGACCGGTCCTGCTTTCGCCGGATGTAACCCTTGTGACACAACTGGCTGGTAAGGCGGATAATGTCAAAGTCATTGTAGATGGACGCTTTACCTGGAAAATGGTGGAAAACTCCCGGCTTGAGGTAAAAACAGCCAGCAAACCCCTGCATCTTATCAGTATGCCCCAAAAGGGCTATTTTGAAATCCTGCGCAACAAACTCAACTGGGGCGGTACTGGACACAAGCTGCCGAATCGGCCGAAATAAAAGGAAAATGACTAAGGTTACGAGTTATTGAAGTGAACTAAAATTTTTGTGTTTATTTT
Source organism: Deltaproteobacteria bacterium (assembly GCA_019312695.1). Classification (GTDB taxonomy): domain Bacteria; phylum Desulfobacterota; class Desulfobulbia; order Desulfobulbales; family BM004; genus BM004. The sequence continues at coordinate 2,592 of JAFDCT010000281.1, forward strand.
TTCAATTTTAGGAACTTCAAACTTTAGGCTTGCCAGGCACTCCTTTCACTTTTTCTGCAAATGGTACTTCTTGATCTTGTATTGCAGCAGGCTCTTTGTTATTCCCAGGCTTTCAGCTGCCCGTGCCTGGACGAAATTTGCCTCTTTGAGGGCCCGCTTAACCATTTGCTCCTCCACCCCGCTTAAAACTTCTGGCAGCGGAAGATTTGCCGGAATAAATTTTTCAAAATCCACATCAGCTGACCAGTTTTCTTCCTCTTTGACGCCAACTACCTCGGGGTGCACATCTTCAGTCTGTATAACATCCTCACTGCAGAGAATGGCGGCCCGCTCAATGGTATTTTCAAGTTCACGTACATTGCCTTCCCATGGAAGATTGACCAGGTAACGCAATGCATCACCGGATATCCTCAGATTCGGTTTGTTAAGCATCTCAGCAAACTTGTTGATAAAATGATATGTCAGCATGGGAATATCATCAGACCTTTCACGCAATGGCGGTATCTGTATATGAAGGACATTCAACCTGTAGTACAGGTCTTCACGGAAGCGCCCAGCATCAACTTCATCCTTCAATTCCTTGTTGGTAGCGGTGATGATGCGGACATTCACATTAATCAACCGTGTGCCCCCTACTCTTTCAAAACTCCTCTCCTGCAGAACTCGCAATAATTTTGCCTGGAGGGGCAGCGGGATATCACCAATTTCATCGAGAAACAGCGTCCCTGTATCAGCCAGCTCAAACCTGCCCTTCCGCATTGCTACGGCTCCGGTGAAAGCCCCGCGTTCATGTCCGAACAATTCACTTTCTAAGAGAGTCTCGGGCAGGGCTGCACAATTGACAGAGACAAACGGTGAATTCTCTCTGGGGCTGTTGATATGGATTGCCCTGGCAACCAGTTCTTTGCCAGTCCCGCTCTCACCGGTGATCAGAACTGAGGCAGAAGTAGGAGCAACTTTTTCAATAAGATGATAAATCTCCTGCATTTTAGCATTTTTGCCTACTATGCTGGCAAACCCATACCTGACCCTTGCCTCATCACGCAGCCGCAAATTTTCACGCAGGAGTGAATAATGCTCTATCGCCTTTCTAATGTTCAGCAACAGCTCATCGTTGTTAAAAGGCTTGGCAAGATAATTATATGCCCCCGCTTTCATGGCCACCACGGCTTTTTCCACTTCACCGAAAGCTGTGATCATGATAACAGGAAGATCCTTATTATACGACTTAACCGTCTTCAAAAGCTCCAAGCCGTCCATGCCAGGCATACGCATGTCTGTAATCACGAGATCAAGATCAGTATCCTGCACAACCTTCAGGCCATCCTCCCCTTTCTGGGCGGTTATGACTTCATAGCCTTCCTCCTTGAGAAGCTCAGAAAGCACAATCAGGTAATTTGGTTCATCATCGACAACAAGAATGGTATTCATGATTCAGTAATCCTTAAAGTAAAACCATAATATTAACGAGACCTGACACTTTGTTACTACAATATCCTTTTTGCTTTTCCGGCTTTTTTCAACTCGGACACCAAATTATATGGTATATGGTTTTTATGGAACCATCCATCTGCTTGTGAGCCGGAGCGTTCTTTATCATGAAAATCACTGCCGCCAGTTATAAGCAGGTCTAATTGATCTGCCATCTTCAAAAGGGCTGCTATAGCTCTGGGACTGTGTGACGGGTAATAGACTTCCACGCCTTCTAACCCCACATTGCTGAGATCCTCAAGCAGTGAAGGTATTGAGCGCAAGGTCGGGTCAAGACTTGCCGGATGTGCCAGAACAGCTAAACCACCTGCTTCCCGAATCATGGCAATTGCATTTTGCGCTGTAAACCTGAATCTTTCAGCATAGGCAGCCGCGCCTCTGCCAAGATAATGCTTGAAAGCCAGGTCAATTGTTTTAGTTACACCTTTTTCAACAAGCAACCGCGCGATATGCGGCCGGCCTGTCTGACCATATTTCGAATAGCGCAATAATTCTCTAAGGTCAACCTTGATTCCCAGTTTTTTTAGATTTTCA
>JAFDCT010000282.1 GCA_019312695.1 Deltaproteobacteria bacterium
CGATAATTTTCTGGTGCGTGAACGGGGATACCGGGAAGAAGAACAGGTCATAGACAAGGGGTCGCTGCCAAAACATCTGAAAGCATTAATAAAACTTGAGTTTCCGCGGAGCAGAAAAGTTCGCATGTATCAACTTGAGGATCCTCACGAACTGGAAAAAGAGCGAAAGCAGCTCTGAGGAAAATCAAGGAAGTGTAATATGCACGGCGGTTCTTGACATGTCTCCCGGCAGCCTTATATTAAAGGCAAAATTAGCAATATCTGTAACAGACCACACATGATAGAGCAGGAGGTTAACTGTCATGGGTAACACTTTGAAGACTTTTATACTAATGGCAGCATTGACTGCGCTGTTTATGTTCGGAGGCCAGGCCCTGGGGGGGCAGAGCGGCATGGCATTGGCACTGGTGTTGGCCCTGGGCATGAATTTTTTTGCTTACTGGTACAGTGACAAACTGGCCCTGACTATGAGCCGGGCTCAGGAGGTATCTTACGAAAAGGCTCCCCAGCTGCATGAAATGGTTGAAAAGTTGGCCCGTAACGCAAATCTTCCCAAGCCGAGAGTTTATATCATGCCGGGTCATACACCCAATGCCTTTGCCACCGGGCGCAACCCTGAACATGCAGCAGTTGCTGTGACTGAAGGATTATTGGAGCTTCTGGAGCGGGATGAACTGGAGGGCGTTATAGGACATGAACTCGGCCATATAAAGAATCGAGACATTCTGATCAGTTCCATTGCTGCAGTTATGGCCGGGGCAATCAGTTATCTGGCAACCATGGCCCAATGGGCTATGATCTTTGGTGGTGGCGGCGGCAATGATGATGAGGGCCGGGGCAATCTGGTTGCCATGCTGGTGATGATGATTGTTGCGCCGCTGGCAGCAGCAATTATCCAGATGGCCATTTCAAGGAGCCGGGAATATCTGGCAGATGGTACCGGGGCAAAAATCTGCGGCCATCCAGTTTCACTGGCAAATGCGCTGCAGCGCCTGGAAGAATATAACCATCGGCTGCCGATGAAGGTTAACCCTGCTACAGCCCAGATGTATATAGTGAACCCCCTGGCCGGCGGCACCATGGCCAGCCTTTTCAGTACCCATCCCCCGATTCAGGAACGTGTCAGGCGTTTACGGGCTATGGCCTGAAATAACAAAAAGGAATTAGTTCTCGGATGTTTTTGAAGTATCATTTGACGATGAAAAGTAATCTTCATCTAAGTAATAGAGAGAAACAGGCTGTTTTATGACACCGATTTTCTGTTCAGTCAGTATCTGCAGCAAGTGTTTGGAGTCGATTAGTTTAACAGGAACGCTATCAGCTGCCAGGGCTGCCTCCTTGCATTCCCGGGTAAATCCGCCCAGTGTTATCAAAGTGCCGCGCAGGCTATTATGACGTGATACAGCTTCACGGAGTTTATCCAGGGCCGGCCTGCCGGTTGTATTCTGATAACGCCTGACATGGATGACTTCAGGGATCATGCTGATGCCGGATTGAACAGTTGCGGTAATTTCAACGCCTTTGGTGCCGCTTTCTTTGGTGATTTTTATATCTTCATAGCCTATTGATTCGAGCAGTTCCATTACGAGGAACTCAAAATCCTTCTGATGCATGAAGGCGAGAAGACTGCTTAATTTCTGCATCTGCTCCTGGTTAAAGGCCTTTATGGCCCTTACTACCTCGCGTTTCTGGTCAAGGTCGGCCCGGGTGAACTGCTCGGCATACTCCAGGCCTTTCTTGGTGATAAGATACGTGACACCATCCCGGGAAATATAGCCACGTTCAACGAGGTTATTCAGCCGGCGGCGCAAAGTATCCCTTATGGTAGCCTGCGTCCCGAAATGGGAATGCTCTCTTAAGAAGTCGCTCCATTCCGGTAATAGGTCACGACGCTTTGCTGCGGTTTTGCCGGCAAGAATTCTTAACAGACTGGGGACACCTTCACCGTCATCAATTTCAGCCAGGATTTTAGGGTCATTATCGAGAAAAGCCTGACCACGTGGGGTTATTTGATAAATCCCGAAAACATTTTCGGTCAGCAGGTTATTATTATTAATGAAAAGATAAGAACCATAAACATGGCGCGGATTTACCTCGTTGTTGCTTTTCTGCCAGATCTTTGCCGCCAGGTTAGCCGTTTCACCGCTTAATCTCTTCTGGATCCAGGATTCAGGGTTGGTCCAGTCCACAGGATGCCGAGGGGTACCTGTTTGCTCCTCTATGGACTTGAGCATTTTTTTTATGGCAGACGGGGATACGCCTTCAAATATCTTCAGCAGATAACGCACTTCAGAATACAGAGGGAACTGGGGAGTCCGTACTTTGAGAGTTTGTTTACCCATAAAATATCTCCAAAAAATGTTTGCCGGCATAATAAAAAACATGATGCGGGCAGGTATTGTACAGGCAGTATATTGAAAATATCAGGTCCTGTTCCTGATTAGTAAATATAAATTTTATTGGTAAATGAAGAGCTTTTCGCCGGGGTGAATATATTTGCCGTGGTTTAAGTCATTCCAGGCCATGAGAGCGGGCAGCGTAACATTGAATCGCTCTGCAATAGTTGACAGGTTATCCCCTTTTTGCACAATATATATATGCATCTTGTATTCCTGCCGCCATTTTTCTGCTAGTTTTTTGAAACGGGAATGAAAGCTTTCGCCGGACCCTCGGGGCACTGCTAAAATATGGGTACCTTTGGGAAGATCATGCCCCCTGATTTGGGGATTGAGATCCTTGATCTGTTTAAAGTATGTCCCGGAGGCTTGAGCTACAAGGTAAAGAGGTGTTCTGCCCGGCAGGCTTATTTTGACCTGGTCGAAGGTATCAGGCGGATAATAATCTTCGGGGCTGAGATTAAATCCGTATCGGGATGGATTTGAAAGAATAAGTTTGGCGGCTAAAATTTTAAATATATAACGCTGGGTTTCAGATGGCAGGTAAAACTCATAATAATTGCCAACCTGCTGAAGTGCTTTTTCATCCTGGAGCCTGTCTTCCCCGAGGTTATAGGCAACAGCAGCAAGAGTCCATGACCCGAAAAGATCATACAGGTCTTGCAAATAGGCCAGGGCGGCATTGGTTGAGCTGAAAAAATTGCGTCGTTCATCGATGTTTTGGTCAATGGCAAGACCATATTTACGGCCGGTGAGTTTCATAAACTGCCAGAATCCCATGGCGCCTTTTGGTGAACCTGCATGGGGCAGCAGGGAACTTTCAATAACAGTTATATATTTCAGGTCATCCGGCATATTATTTTGGTTGAGATTTCTTTCGATGTATGGGAAATAGCGGCTGGTCCGTTTGAGCCATAAAATAACCTGCGGCCTGTCCCAGAGCATGAGAAGCATTTCCTTTTCCAGTCTTTGCCGCACCTCAAAATTATCAAGCGGCACAGGTTCACCACAAAAATCAAGGGGCCCTGTAATACTGATGGCTGAAACAAGTGAGGGCAGGGGTTCAGCTGCAAGGTCTGTTTTGGGTTCTGCAGACACTATGTCGGGAAAGAAAATGAGCTGCAGGAGAGAAAGCAGCAGTAATAGTTTCATGAAGGAGGTTCGGCTTTTGCCGCATGGAGCATTTACCTGATGCGGAATAAGAGTTTCCATTTTTTACCTCTGTCGTTAAGCACGACATCGTCCTGGTTAATGATATCAATGTTGTATCCCGCGACAGCTTCGCCTTGACGCACAATACTGTTGTTTATTACCGCTATGCGCTTTTGTGGATCTTTTGACCATGTTATTGCCTGTAGTTTTATTTCCGGATCACTGAGTAAGGGAATTTCAGCCTCTTTAACACTATTTGTAGAAATTTCTGGTGGGGTGTTGTTTGAGGCTGTAATTTCTTCAGCAGGGGCCGGTTCAACAGCTTCGGAACTTTGGGCTCCAGGAGCCCGGCTGGAAGATACCGTTTTCTGTTGAGCTATAGACATACCCTCTCCCTGTTCAATTGAAACAGATGAAGGCACTGGCAAGTTTACCGCTGCCGGTTCAGGTTTTGGCTGCAGGTCAGATTTTTCAGGCATGACAGGAGCACTTCCCGGTTGCTGCAGGTATTGTTGGGTGATTTGCTGGGGTGCAGATTCCAATCGCAGCGGTTTTTCCGAAAGGAGCCACCAGCCTGCCAGGATGACAAGGCCACAGACTAAGCCGCCACCAATGATCATTATGAGGAGAGCTGGGGATTGTTTTGGTTGCCCGATATCAGCCAAAGGAACAAATTTGTTTTCCAGGGTCTGTGATTCATCCAGGTGCCTGGGTTCATTCTCAAGCTTTTTCAGGGCGCGAAGTATTGAGCTCAATTGCCGCCCCCCGTTGTTTCTGCTTTAAAGTCGAGAAGTGAAGGTTTTGTAAAATCTGCTTTTTCATTAAAGAGGACTATTTTTGTAAACGGGCCGACAACACCATCCACTTCAAGACCGTTTTTCCGTTGTAAATCTTCTATGAACTCACGGGTAGCCGCATCATAACTGCCGCTGCTGAAATCACCTGTGAAGTTCAGGTCCCGGAGCAATACCTTGAGTGATTTTACCGCTCCTACCCAAGAATTTTCGCCAATTACTCCCTGAAAACTGAAAAAGTTTTTCCAGACGATGTATGCTTCACCTGACCAGAGCCGGAGAATAATTCTCCTGTCAACAGCGATAATATTCCCCTGGTCGCCTGCATCAAGATAAACATTTTGTGCATCTAAACCTGCGATGGTTAAATATTTGGGCCAGGCGTGGTTTGGCAGATAAAAAGTAAGAACTGCTGGGAGGTTCAGGGCCTGTATTCTGTTGAG
>JAFDCT010000283.1 GCA_019312695.1 Deltaproteobacteria bacterium
AAAGTTTTCCTGCCATACCCTTCAGCTATATTCGAAGGAATTGATACTGATGCCCTTCTCATTTGAGATGATAGTCCGTATTTTTCTTCATTAGGAAAATTCTTCGTCATTTTGTATATTTCAAGGCAGAGTTTAAAAGACTTCTGCCATACCTTTAGTTCTTTATAATATTCAGCATTTTTTAATCCTTGAATTTCTTTCCTTGAACCCTCGAAACCTCGACGCCTTGAAACCTATCCTCTTTTGTGTTCTCAATAAACTCCCGGCAGATAGCTATGGTTTTTTCGCATTCAGCCAGGCTGGGTTTGTGCCTGGCGAACTTCACCAGGTCGCACTGGGTGAGAAAATCCGCCAGGAGGGTTCCATGGCTGCCTAGAAGAGTTCTGGATGCGGAACCGGCCCGGGAAAGTTCGAGCAGGAACTCTTCGGTTGTCTGTTCCGGCGCCCTGACGGCAAAACGGTTTTCTATATAACGGCGCAGAATGTCAGAGATACGCAGGTGAAAAAGCTTGATCTCACCCCGGGCCAGGAGGTTTTCGGCCAGGAGTCTTTCCAGTTCCTGGCGGGCGATTTCCTCGGGCCCTGGCAGGATTTCAGGGGTTTCTTTTGTGTGGCCCCGTTTTTTCCAATAGTAGAATAAGCTGAGCACCAGTCCGGCTGTGAGGATAGCCAGGCCTGCCAGGAGGAACAGTTTTACTTTATTGGGCGGCAGGGAAAAAGGCGGTGTTATATCCCTGATTGCAATCTGCTCGGTACCGGGGTCAAGGAGGGATCTCACGGGAATATTGATTTGCTCTGTCACAAGTTCCAGAACCGGGACATTATTTTTTGTGTCATGAAATGTCACGGTCATGGCAGGAATGGTATACACGCCTGAAAGGTAAGGTGCAAGAATGTAAGTCACCCGGTGCAGGACCCTGGGATTATTTCCTGAACCGGTCATCCTGGCAGGCATGGTATGGGTATCCTTGATGGTGAAATCCCCCAGGCCGGCAGAGTATACCGGGAAGGCGACCTCCATATTTTCAGGAGCTGCCGCTTCAAGCGTAAGCTCAAGCTGTTCAGCGATGGTGATATCTTTCTTGCTGGTCAGCAGATTCAGGCTGACCTGGTCCTGAAGATGGTTCTGCGACCAGCCCTGGTCTGGAACAACTGTTTTCTGAACTGAATCTTTGCTGCAGGAAATGAGCAGCAAGAATAAAAAACAAAGCACCGGAGTTGCGTTTAGTTTTTTCGACAGAGAAAAATTTTGTGTTATACGGGCAAAATGTATCATTTCAGGGAAAGAATGAACTGGTTATGTAATCGTAAAATTGCTGACAAAATTTGTGATTCCGGCCAGGGCTTGAATTAACAAGCCGGTAGATCCGGAATGACCGCTGAACATAGTCGGGATATCGATTAAACAGTCTCAAAAAAGTTTCTGGATTCCATTAAAATGTACATATGGGCTGAACCCTGATTTTTTACTGCTAACGGTGCAGCTTTTTATTGAGTGGCTGCAATGAAAATAAAAACGCCTCCACGTCAAGTCAAGACCGTGAAGGCGGAAAAAATTTTTTTAAAAAAATTTTTAAAGCAGGTTATTACCTTTCAACTGCTGCACAACGGTTTCGATATAGGCAGTGATCCTGCTTTCAAATTTCTGCCGGATAAAGGTATTTGTCTTAATGGTATATGCCAGCATTTCGGTTTCAGCATCATACAGGTTGGATTCAAGCTGCAGGTATTCATGGGTCTCGGCATAACTGCGTGAAGGTGCGGTGGAAAAACTGCTGTTATAGTAATCATACATGTTGTTGTAATTGCCATAGGGCACCTGGTACGTTTTGCCATGCGGAACCTGTTTCGTTTCCTTGACCCCCATCAGCCTCGTGACTATGACACCGTCAACATTCAGCCCTGCAATACTTTTCACTATGGTGTCCTTATCCTGCATCTTGTCCCGCGGGATTATGGTGTGACTGGCAATCGCCATGATGCCTTGCCTGTTGAGCTGCTTGGCAAATTCGTCCTCATAGAACTTACGCCGGTCGGGCTGTTTGGCTACTCCGATAACCAGGATATTGGTATATTTTTTATTGCCGAGGTCCGGGTTTTTCCAATCTCCGGTTATTTTGCTGGAGGCGCAGCCGCCTGCCAGAAAAAACAAAAGCAAGACACAGAAGCCTGAAAGCTTCGCTAGGTTAATCATCAGAAGTATCCCCGCTGGTTATTTGTATTTCTTTATGGCCTTTTTTTTCAGGTCATTATATTCTTTTTCAGTGATAATCCCCTTTTCATAGGCCTGCTGGAGATCAACAAGTTCCTGTCCCAGAGTTGTGGATGAAGTCTCAACCGTAGCAGTCGACTTGCGGCCGCATCCTGTTGTCAGCCCGACACTTAAAATTAAAAGCGCAGCAATGATCAGGGTACCTATTTTTTTCATGGGAAGCACCTCATTTATAGATTATTTGTTATTTGTCCTAACACAATAATTTTTTTGATAAAAGCACACCAATACTAAATTGAACAGCGGTTTCCTGTCAAGGACGTTAAACAGGAAACAGATAAAAAATCACTGCTCTTTTTTTACCAGGCTCTGGGAGATATGTATTCCCACCAGCCGGGCGATCAGGACCGCGATATACATCTGGCCTACGATGGCTTCGAGCATGGCAAGAGATTTAGCCGGATCAGAGACCGGGGTGATATCGCCATAACCCAACGTGGTAAGCGTGACAAAGCTAAAATAATAAAGAGATTTTTTTGATTCGCTTGCAATGCCAGCAGCTATGGAGAAGGAGTCTGGATGGATAAATTCAGTCAGGTTATACAGGAAGACCCACAGGAGGCCGATAAGGATATAAACGACAATGGCTCCGTAGATGGTTTCCAGGGTTACATTGCTTTGTTTGAAAATATGTTTGAGGATCAGAATGATTATATAACCAATGAAAATGATGCCGGATATGGAATCCAAAAAATTAAGCAGGGGGTGGGTGATGAAACCCAGGGCCCATGTGGTCCCTAATTTTGGCAGGGCTAGCAGGACTGCAATCAGGGTAGTCCGTTTTTTTTCCCCGACGGCATAGATACAGGTGAAGAGAATAATACTGAAGAAAATATCAATGAGAATCTTGATACGGGTAAAGTCAAAAATAAAGGGCTCCAGCACCATAAGGGCCAGGAGACTCACCAGCAGGAGGAGAAACCCGGTTTGCCGGCTATTTTGTCTTGCTGCCGCCTCTCGTTGTGTCATGTCCGGAATCGGTTTGTTCTTCAGGGGGGAAATCGACCGTGTTTGCCATTTCCTCCGCCAGGGCGATCCAGCCGCCGCCCATTGCTTTGTAGGTATTGATCATGCCGACGATCACATCCGACTGGGTTCTGATCGCGTTAAGCTCAGAATCAAACAGGGAGCGTTCAGCATCAAGGACCTCAATGTAACTTGAATAGCCGTTGTCATAACGCAGGCGGGCCAGGCTGGCATAATTCCCCAGTGCTTTTACCCGGCGTTCCTGGGCCTGGAGTTTCTCGCGGGCCTTCTGAGTTGCGACAAGGGCATCATCCACTTCCCGGAACGCTGTAAGAATTGATTGCTGGTAGCTGTAAAGCAATTCTTTGTAGAAGGCTTCTGATTGTTTCACTCCGGCAATGATACGGCCGCCAGTAAAAATGGATCCTAGAGCATCGCCACCGATGGACCAAACTTTAGAGTCGCTTTCTAGGAGATCCGATAGATCGCCACTGGCCAGGCCGAGCAGGCCGGTGAGTGATATTCTTGGAAAGTACTCGGCCCTGGCAACACCGATGCGCGCATTGGCTGCAATAAGATTCTGTTCAGCCTGCAAAATGTCAGGACGTCTGGTCAGGATATCTGACGGGATACCTGCCGGGATTGGTGCCAGAGTCAGCTTGTCGATTGCTAGACCACGGGCAATGGCACCGGGATTGCGGCCTAAAAGGATTGACAGCACATTTTCTGTCTGGCTGATCTGTCTTTCTATCTCCGGTACGGCGGCAACAGCCTGTTCATACTCGGAAAGAACCTGGGCCAGGGTAATTTCCGATATGACCCCTCCTTCGTATTGCAAATTAAAAAGATCGAGAGATTCCTTGCGTGATTTTACAGTATTCTTGGCAATTTCCAGTTGGGCATCAAGACCTCGGAGACTTGCATATCCCGTGGCCACAGAAGAGACCAGGGAGAGAATTACAGTTCGCCTGCCTTCTTCTGCTGCCAGCAGGTCAGCCTGGGCGGCCTCAGTGGCATGGCGCAGACGGCCCCATACATCGAGTTCCCAGCCGACATTTAAAGTGGCCTGCCAGGTTTCTGTCAGTGATTCAACCCCTGGAGGGAGAATATTCTCCGAAGCCTGATCCCTTGAACCCAGAATACTATATCCGAGCTGGGGATAAAGGCCTGACCGGGTAATTTCCACCTGGGCTATAAATTGCTCCATGCGGGCAGCGGCAATGCGTATATCCTTGTTTTCCAGCAAGGCGGTATTGATCAGGCCGTTCAATACAGGATCCCGGAACTGTTCCCACCAGGCAGTATTGGCTGTGTCTGCAGCCTCTTTGAGTGTTATACGCCAGGCACCGGGACTTTCCACCATAGGCTGTTCGTAATCCGGACCGACCATGCAACCCGGCAGCAGAAAACTGATACAAAGTATAAATGTTATAAAGTGTTTCATATCAGTCCACCTCCCCGGCTTTTGCTGGAGTTTCGGCTGCAGAGGTGTCATCGCCTTTATCAGGTTTCTTCTTAGAAACCTTCTCTTTGATGGTTATGACGATAAAATAGAAAAGCGGCACAAAAAAGAGGGCCAGGGAGGTCGCCCCGACCATACCACCGATTATACCGGTGCCGATTGAGTGGCGTGCTGCTGCACCTGCTCCTGAAGCCAGCACCAGTGGCATGGCCCCGAGAATAAATGACAGGGAGGTCATGAGGATAGGCCGCAATCGAAGACGGGCTGCCTCAAGGGCAGCATCAAAGGGTGACAGCCCCTCATTATACTTGATCTCGGCAAATTCTACGATCAGGATGGCGTTTTTAGCCGAAAGGCCGATAAGGGTCACCAGGCCGATCTGGAAATAGACATCATTTTCCATGCCTCGCAACCAGACAGCAACCAGGGCCCCAAAAATACCGAAGGGTACCGCAGTGATGACAGCGAGGGGTAATGACCATTGCTCGTACTGTGCTGCCAGGATCAAAAACACCATGACCAGGGCAAAAACAAAAACTATCGCGGAGGAGCCACTGGACTTCTTTTCCTCAAAGGCCTGTCCGGACCAGGAATAGGTAAAGCCGTCCGGCATCACCTGGTTTGCTACCTCTTCCATAACACTGATGGATTGGCCGGAACTAAAACCCGTATCAGCATCACCGGTTATCTTGGCTGCCATGAAACCGTTGAAGCGCGGCAGCAGGTCCGGTCCGGTTACATAGTCGGTGGTAACTATGGAGGACAATGGTACCATTTCTCCTGCTTTCTGGCGGACATAGATATTCTGAATATCTTCAGGTTTTTCCCGGAACTCGGGCTCGGCTTGCAGAATGACCTGCCAGACCCGGCCATATTTATTGTACTGGCTTACATACAGTGAACCGAACAGGGTCTGCAGGGCAGCATAGACATCTGGAACTGAGACACCCATTGTCTCGGCTTTGGAACGGTCGACATTGGTCTTCAACTGGCGCGAGGCTGCATTTATCGTTGTGTTGAGCCGCGTAACCTCGGCCCGTTCATTGGCTTTAGCAATGATTTACTGTGTTACCTCTGCCAATCGGGTCGCACCTCCCTGGCCTCGATTCTGCAACCAGAACTCAAAGCCTCCCTGGGTGCCGAGTCCCGGGATGGACGGAGGATTAATGGGAAAAGCAACCCCGTCCTGCAGTTCACTCAGCCGCGGCATAACATATTTGAAAAGTGCCTCTACCTTCATTTCCGGATCTTTTCGTTCATCAAAATCCTTGAGTGAGACAAAAACCGTGCCGGTATTGGTCTTGAATTGTCCGTCAATGAGGCTGTAGCCGGAAAGTGCAGAGTAATCCTTAACCGCCGGATGCCCGGCAAATATCTCGGCCACCTGCTGGGTCAGTTCCTGGCTGCGGTCAAGACTGGCTCCGTCGGGTAGTACCACAGCAGCAAAAACGTAGCCCTGGTCCTCGGCCGGCACAAAACTGCCGGGTATAACTTTAAAAAGTGTGTAAGTGCCAAAAAGCATACCGCCAAGAACGGCCAGGGCAATAAACCTGCGCTTAATGGTCAGACTGACGCCTTTGGCATACTGACCGGTTGTTACATCGATAAATTTGTTAAACCATCTGAAGAATGCCGGCGGATCACCCTTTGAAGGCTTGATCAAAATGGCAGCCAGGGCCGGAGTCAGGGTCAGAGCTACAAAACTGGAGATGGATACCGAAATGGCAATGGTGATGGCAAACTGCCTGTAAAGAACACCGGTGGTGCCGCTCAAAAACGCCACCGGAACAAATACTGCGAACAGGACAAGGGTAGTGGCGATAACTGGTCCGGTAACCTCCTCCATGGCCCTGAAGGTGGCTTCCTTAGGTGAAAGGCCGAACTCATCAATATTTCGTTCGACATTCTCCACCACCACGATGGCATCATCGCAGACAATGCCGATGGCAAGCACCAGGCCGAAAAGGGTCAACAGGTTGATGGAAAATCCCATGGCTCCCATGCCTATGAAGGTGCCGACCACAGAAACAAAGATGGCAATGGTTGGGATTAGGGTAGTGTTTACTTTCTGCAGGAAGAGATAGGTCACCAGTACCACCAGGATGATAGCGATAATTAAAGTCTCTTTTACCTCATCGATGGAAGCCTCTATTACCTTGGTTGTGTCAAATGATACCGTATATTCGATACCTTCTGGAAAGCTCTTCTTAAGGTCTTCCATCATAAGCTGGACATTTTCCGCAACTTCAAGAGCATTGGACCCGGGTTGCTGGTACACCGCAATAAAGGTTGATGGACTGCCGTTCAGGGTCGAGCGCAGCATGTAGCTTTTCTGGCCTTCTTCTGACCAGCCAATATCCTTAATACGGACAATTGCCGTGCCTTCCGGGTCTGCCCGCAGAATGATGTTGTCAAATTCCTCCGGTTCGGAAAAACGTCCTCCGGTCACCACCGGAAATGTCATTTCCACCGGTTCATTGGTCGGTGACTGGCCAAGCCTTCCTGCCCCGAACTGCTGGTTTTGCTGGCTTACCGCTTTCTGTATATCGCTGGGAGTGATTCCAAGGCTGGCCATGCGGTCCGGCTGCAGCCAGAGGCGCATGGCAAGATCAGGCAGCCCCATGATGGATGCCTGGTTGGCACCCTTTACACGCTTCAGTGCATCAAGAATATACAGGTTGGCATAGTTACCGATGTACTTCTCGTCATAACGCCCGTCCGGCGAAAAGATGCCGATCAGCATGAGGATGCTTGAAGAACGTTTCTGGACCTTGACACCGGCGTTACGTACAGTATCCGGCAGTTCCGGTAATGCCAGGCTTACACGATTGTTTACCTGGACCTCTGCAGTATCAGGATCAGTATCAATATCAAAGTAGACGGTGAGCGACATTTCTCCGGTTGCCGAAGAGGTTGACTGCATGTAGAGCATGTTGTCCGCCCCGTTCACCTGGGTCTCGATGGGAGCGGCAACCGTATTGGCCACGGTTTCGGCATCAGCACCCGGGTAACTTGCACTGACGGTGACCTGCACCGGTGTGATGGCAGGGTACTGATTGATTGGCAGGCCGGACATGGAGACGATTCCGGCAATTACAACGATAATGGACAGCACAGTTGACAGGATCGGCCGCTTTATGAAGATCGCAGAGATCATTTACTTCTCCTGTCCGGTTTTTGCTTCTTTATTCTTTTCTTCTGCCTCAATGATTTTGACCGGTACCCCGGCACGCAGTTTCAGCGCCCCGTCAATTACAACTGTTTCGCCGCCTTCAAGTCCACTATCGATAAACCAATCCTCCTCATGCCATGGGCCAACTTCAATGGGCTGGAATTTAGCTTTGCCTTCCTCGTCAATAACCCAGACAAAGCTGCCCTTGGCGCCCTGCTGAACGGCCCGCTGCGGGACAAGGATGGCCTTCGGCCTTACCATGCCATGCAGACGGGCCCTTACAAATTGACCGGGCCGCAGCATTTCGTTGGGATCACCAACGTCACTTACATTTCGGGCTTCGTCCTGTATAAGATCATTGGTTTTATCATCGATACTCGTGTTTTTGACTTCGGCCCGGATCAGAAATGTGCCTGTTTCTTCGCTGAGTGAGGCATCGGCAAAGGCGATCTTGCCCCTGTTGGGAAATACAGAGCCGTCTGCCAGGATAATCTCAACCTCATAATTGCCGTCTTCAGGATGTTTTATGATGCCTGACTCCGCCTGCTGACGGGATTTGAGTATCTGGTTTTCAGAAACACTGAATTCAACCCACAT
>JAFDCT010000284.1 GCA_019312695.1 Deltaproteobacteria bacterium
CAATAATGGAATGATCCTTGATATTGGGCAGCATATGGTACTGCCTCATAAGACCAAGACATTCCTTTACATCAGGTGTAGCGGCTTGGTTAGTTGAATACATGATTAGTTCACCTGCTTGGTTTACGGCTCAATTCATGCACAGCATCAATAAATAGCTTCGCCTGAGCGGGTGGAGTAAACTGATGGATGCCGTGCCCAAGGTTGCAGATGTGGCCGCGGGCCTTGCTGCCGCCGGCAAGTATTTCTGCCACCCTGGCACGCAGTTCTTTTTCCGGCAGCAGGAGGGCGATTGGGTCGAGGTTGCCCTGCACCGAAATATCCTGGCCAATCCGTTCAACTGCTTTGGCTATATTCAGGCGCCAGTCAAGACCAAGGACATCAGCGCCGGATGTTTTCGAAAGTTCAAGCAGGGTAGCACCATTATTGGCAAAATAGATAATGGGCACATCAGTGCTTTCCCTGAGGTCGGCAATAATGCGTTTGACATAGGGCAGCGCAAAACGTTCAAAATCCCCTGGTGCCAGAACACCGGCCCAGGAATCAAAAATCTGCAGGGCCTGTGCTCCGGCAGCAGCCTGGGCCTTAAGATAGGTGCTCGTGCAGGCCGTTATCTTCTCTAGCAGGTCAGAGTAGAGCCCGGGGTTGGTAAACATCATTTTTTTGGTATCGAAAAAGAATTTTGACGATCCTCCTTCGATGAGATAGGTGGCAAGCGTAAAAGGCGCACCGGCAAAGCCGATAAGCGGCACTTTATGTTCAAGTTCCCGTCTCAGGATACGGATAGTTTCCATGACAAAGTTCAGGTGTTCATCAGGATCAGGTATGATCAAACGATCAACCGCATTCCGATCACGCACGGGATCGGGAAAGACAGGGCCTATTTTTTCATGGAATTCAAGGGTCAAGCCCATGGCTTCGAGAGGGATGAGAATGTCGGAAAACAGAATGGCGGCATCCACACCCAGAATATCTATTGGCTGGATTGTTACTTCCGCAGCAAGTTCAGGGGTTTTGCAAAGCTCGAGGAATGTGAGCTTGTTCCGTATTTCCTGGTATTCCGGGAGATAGCGGCCGGCTTGACGCATCATCCATACCGGGGTATAATCTACTTTTTCACCTCTGCAGGCCTTAAGAAACGTGTCGTTCATTGTTCACCCTTTTTTATGTTGTTTTTTAGCTGTTATTTTTATTTGGGAGTTTTTGAGCCGCAGGTCCGTCTGCTTGAAAAATGTAAGGCAGTATATCTAATACACGGGCGCAGCATATAGGAATAGACCTTGAGTCTTGATCCTATGCTTTTACCTGTATCTTTTTCTTCGCAGAAGGACAATAGTTACAGAAAGGCTCTTCGGCCAGGTAGTCTCCGGTCATGGAATAGGAGCGTGCCCGGCAGCCGCCGCAGACATTGAGATACTCGCAACGGCCGCAGCTGCCCTTGTAGCTTTTAAAATTACGCAGTTCCTTGAAAAGTTTAGAATTTTCCCAGATATTCTTGAAGGACTTTTCGCGGATATTGCCGGCGGATTTCGGGAAGTAACTGCAGGGCAGCACCTCTCCGTCCACATCGATAAGACAGATCAGCTGACCGGCCAAACATCCCTTGCTGCCGCCGGTCGAAAACTTCAGCGAGCGGCGCTTGAATTTTTCACCCTCCTCCTTTGATTTCTGCAGGATGATCCTGTAATAGTGTGGGGCACATGTCGGGCGTACCAGGAGTTCATCCTCCTCTTTTTCCATCTGGTAGTGCCAGTTAAGAATTTCTTCGTAGTTTTCGGCTGAAATCAGTTCGTCCATGATATCCTGACCCCGGCCCGTTGGTACAATCATAAACATGTACCAGGCAGTGGCCCCGATCTTTTTGGCAAGTTTGTAGACTTTTGGTATTTCTTCCTGGTTGCGCTTGGTAAAGGAGGAATTGACCAGAAAGGGTATCTCATTTTTTTTAAACAGGGCGGCAGCGCGGATGGTACCGTCAAAGGCGCCTTGCTGATTGCGAAAATCGTCGTGGACTTCAGCAGTGGAACCGTCAAGGCTCAGGGATACCATGCGGATGCCTGCCTTTTTGATCTTTTGACAGATTTTTTCAGTAACCAGGGTACCGTTGGTGGCCAGGCACATGCGCAAACCTTTTTCGGTACCGTAGGCTGCTATGTCAAAAACATCATTGCGCAGAAGAGGCTCGCCGCCTGAGAGAACAACCACCGGTTGAGCAAAAGAACTGATATCGTCCAGGACCCGTTTAGCCTCGGCCAAGGAGAAGTCAGGATGCTCTTTAGCTTCCAGTTCGGAAGAAGAGCGGCAGTGCACACAATTCAAATTACAACGCCTGGTTATCTCCCAGGCAATCCATTTCACGTCAAATTTCACCAGTATCACCCACTAAAAAAATTAACATTGCAAAAATACTTAAAATTCAGGATATAACCAAAGTAATATATTGCCGATGAACTGGCAGGTCAATGTTTAAACGATAAAATTGTGCGTGAGGTAACCATGGCGAAGAATTGATGAAAAAAGAAACTGCTGGACCAGCGGCAAACTTTTATATTTCATGAAAACAAGAGCGGCATACAGCCAGGGTGCTGGAATATATGTTTAAGGTTTGATAGCAGTCCATCCCCGTTAAAAAATGGGTTATAAATATGTTTGTATAAATATTGTTGCATTCAGCTAAGCTATATGGGAAATTGGATTTATAGTTTTTTAAATATTTACAGTTTTATTGCTCGGGTAAAAGCAAGTAATTTTTTTTAAAAAAGACGGTTTTTCAAAAAAATGGAGGCCTATAATGGATGTAAAAAAGGTTCTTGTGCCGGTAGACTTTTCGGAAAACTCCAAGAAAATTCTTGAAGCTGCGGGATATTTTTCAGGTATAAGCGAAGCCGAACTTCATGTCGTGTTCGTTGTCCAGAGTTTTGATGACTATTCAGGTTTTTTTGTACCGCACATGCCGGTTGCCAAATTTGAGGAGGAAATGGTGCAGGCTGCTGAGCAGAAAATGGAAAAATTTCTTGCAGGCCATAAAAATATTCAGGCAAAGGTTCTGGTCGGTGATGTAGCCGAAGAAATTATCCGCCATGCGGAAGACAGTAACATGGATATGATAATCATGGGCACCCATGGTTATAAAGGACTTGAAAAGGTGATGTTCGGGAGTGTGGCTGAAAAGGTCGTCCGGTCTTCTCCCTGTCCTGTTTTGACCATCAATCCGTATAAAAACCTTTAACCGGTTTTTGAATCCGTATTGGGTAAAAGGTTATCCGACAACAGGTCTGCTGTCAGCATCCGCCAACTGAGCCAAAGCCCGCCCGGTATAGTTTTTATACTATATTGCTGAGCGGGCTTTTTTTATAGATAAGATGGTGGCTGCAATTTGCTGTTTTTAAGGCTGAAATAGCAAAACAGGAAAGTTCAGGTAGTAAGAATTGCCAGTATAGCTGAGCGGTCCTGCTGATTCTTTGCAGGAACAGTTGGCTTTGGATGGAAAATTTTCTGAAATAGTTCGGCAAATGAAATGCCGGGAAAACTGTAAAAATCAAGTGTGCTGAAATTTTTTGCTTTTATGGGGAAATAGCCTTGCAGGTTTTCCTCCCACGAGGAAATATTTGCTGTCAACTCGGAAAGCTGGTCCTGGTTAACCGAGTCCTTACGGACTGAATCTGCTGTTTTCTGAAGGTATTGTTCCAGGGACTTAATGTTTGCCTGAAAAGTTTTACGGAATTTTTTTCTGTTCTCTATGTATTTGGCCCCGTGATATCCGGTAAATTGAAGGGATGGAATGGAGAGGGAAAATAATTTTGCCGCCTCCCGGCGCCGGAAATTTTCGTAACCGGTCAGAAGAGTTGAACCACATTCCTGGTTGGCAGTTACAAGGATCAATGACTGTTGTTCTACAGAATCTGCCAGGAAGAGTTCAGCCCAAGCCTTTATTCGTAGAGGGATAAACTGGTTGGATGTTCCAAAGGTGGGTTCAGCAGGGAATATATATTCTGCAGGTTGTTGTTCGGGCTTACCGAGACTGCTTATTGGAGCAGGGGCATCTGGATCGGGTTCATGTCGTCCATCAAGGACGGCAAAAACCTTTTTTTCCATAGAGGATACTCGAGTCAGGCCATGACGTACCTCAACCTCTCTTCTGTCAAGGATCTCGGCCAGCTTCAGTATCAGTCTGGCCTGCCATAACAGCTCTTTATGACGGTTACTGGTTTTTGTTTCAGCATCCGTTTGCAGAGTGGAGTAAACTCTGGATGCCGAGGTTTCATCCTGGTCTCGTGTCTGCCCGGTGGCTTGCGGTGCAGTGGCAGCAGAAAAGAGGCGGGCGAGTTCATCGGGCCTGCTTGTCTCCATCTCACGCAGAAGCCGGTTGAAGCGGTAAAGTTCTTCAGCAGGAAGCGGTGCCGGGACATGGGATGTGCACAGGTCAGCCAGGAAATTGATGTCTTTGTTATCTGCTGAAACTGATTCTGTCGGTTGGTAATAGGACAAAGAATCAAAAAAAATGAGAAGCTTCGCCATAGTATGGAGCGAAGGTTCTGTTTCAGGGAAAATAAGTGCTGATACGTGTTTCATATGAGTGATTTTAACAAAAATATTTCATTAGCCCTGGTAGTTTGCGGCTACCTGCTTTTCAACCTCAGGTATTCACCGGAAAGTCTGGGGACTACTATGAAGTCTACCCTGATACAGCTCCTGATAACAGCGCCTTTTGTAGTTGGCCTGACTATCCTGGTAGTGTCCTTTATAAAGCGCTCTACCGGTGAAAAACTTCCCTGGGACCGAATTGCCAGGATTTACTGTACGTTAGGGATCATAATTGGGTTCTTTTATGCCCTGAACGAATACTGGCTCACGGCGCAGTAAATAGTGAAGCGTGAATATTGTTTGCGATTTTCAAGCTCCCGCCCAATTCTTCTTATTTTTTTCAGCAACTATTAACGAATCGACCTGAATCTAAAATGGAAATTTGAAAAGTTTTCAAATTGCAACCATAAATCTTAGATATCAATTTCTCTCTTCATTTGATAAATGAACAGTTGGGATGATATCCCGAAGGTACTGTGGTATTGGGGCTAACCATGGATTTCTTTCCCAGAAGAGTACCCGGATTTGTCACGGTATTACAACCTGTCTGGACATGGTCTCCGAGGATGGCCCCCAGCTTTCGCAGGCCGGTTTTGACCATGGAACCGGGAATGGCGATTGGGACGTCGCCTTTGATAAAGCGCAGGTTTGCCAGCTTGGTGCCTGCTCCCAGGTTGACATGGTTGCCTAGTATGGAATCTCCCAGATAGGCAAAATGTCCGGCCTTGGCGCCATCCAGGAAAATTGTGTGCTTTACCTCTGTTACATGCCCAACCACACAATTCCTGCCGATGAGGCAGTATCCTCTCATATAGGCACCATGCCTGACTTCGGACTGGTCGCCGATTATGGTAGGGGAATCAATATAGGCGCCGGGTTCTATCAGCACACCTTTGCCGATCCTGATCCGGTTGCCTTTTAAAATGGCCCCTGCCATTATAACGCTGGCTCCGGTCAGTTGTTTTTCATGGTCAAAGACCTTGAGTTCTCCCTTGGTGACATTGCCATATTCAATAGTAAGCTTACGGCCTTCCAAAAGCTTGTCATCATAATAGACCAAGGTTCTGGCAACAGGTTCACCATTCTGGATAAGTGCAGGGGATAACTCTTCATAATGTATGGATTCCAGGTATGGTTTTAAATTTATCAGCGCAAGCCAGACGTGATCCTCAGCCAGAATGAGTTCAGGATGATCATAGGAAGTCAGATCAAAAAAAGAATGTGCAGAGAGCATAATGAGAAGTCCAGGTTATTTTTTTATTTTTTGTTGCCCGATTACATAAAAAAGAATATCGCATTAAAGCAACAAAAAAACGTACAGGTGAGACAAGACATGCAAAGCTTGACTTCAGCCGCCCCAGTGTTTAGATTCACAACAACATAACAAAAAACTAAAATAATGAGAGTTTTCCGGAGTATTTGATAACCGGATAATCTGACAAAATATATATTATTTCCGGGCGGGAATTTTTCATAGTAGAGGAGGATAAACCGGTGGGTTTTGATGATTCCATTCATGCCAATCTTGATGATTTTGCTGAGAGGCAGGACATTGAGATACCTGATGAATTACCTTTAATGGCAGTTCGTGATGTCGTAGTTTTCAACTCCATGATCATACCGCTTTTTGTCGGCAGGACTTCTTCAGTTGCTGCAGTCAATGAAGCACTTTCCAAAGACAAGCTTCTGGTGCTCCTGACCCAGAAGGATGCCACCCAGGAAGAACCTGACATCAAAGACCTTTATGAGGTGGGCATGGTGAGTATGATCATGCGTACACTGAAACTGCCGGACGGCCGCCTCAAGGTCCTGGTCCAGGCCCTGACCAAGGTTAAGGTTCTGGATTTTCTGCAGAAGAATCCCTTTTTCAAAGTAAATGTCGAGGTGATGGAAGAGCAGGAGCTTGCTGATATAAGCGTTGAAGTCGAAGCTCTCATGCGCACGGTCCGGGAACAGACGGAAAAGATCATGTCCCTGCGGGGGGTTCTTTCCTCTGACCTGATCATGATCATGAATAACATCGATGACCCGGGGCGTTTGGCGGATCTGGTTGCCTCCAACCTGCGTTTGAAGATCCCGGAGGCCCAGTCCATTCTGGAGTGCATTGATCCTGTGGAAAAGCTCAAGCTGGTTGCTGAATACCTTAACAAGGAGCTTGAGGTATCCACCATGCAGGCCAAGATTCAGACTGAGGCCAAGGAGGAGATGACCCGCTCCCAGAGAGAATATTATCTGCGGGAACAGCTGCAAGCCCTCAAAAAGGAACTGGGCGACGTTGATGACAGTGCCCAGGAAATGGAGGAACTTCAGGAAAAGATTCGCAAGGCAAGGATGCCTCTGCATGCTAGAAAGGAAGCAACCAAACAGCTTAAGCGGCTGGAGATGATGCATCCTGATTCCTCTGAAGCGGGTATTATCAGGACCTATCTCGACTGGTTGATCGAGGTGCCATGGAGCAAGGGCAACCGGGACAGGCTGGATTTGAAAATTGCCAGGGAGGTTCTTGATGCCGACCACTATGGCCTGGAGAAAATTAAGGAGAGGATCCTGGAGTATCTGGCAGTCCGCAAATTGAACAAATCAACCAAAGGGCCGATCCTCTGCTTTGTCGGTCCTCCAGGTGTCGGCAAGACTTCATTAGGGCAGTCTATTGCCAGGGCTCTGGGCCGCAAATTCTATCGCATGTCATTGGGCGGCATGCGGGATGAGGCTGAGATAAGAGGCCACCGGCGTACCTATATTGGCGCCATGCCGGGCCGCATCATCCAGGGATTAAAAACCGTGGGCGCCAACAATCCGGTCTTTATGATGGATGAGATTGACAAGGTAGGATCCGACTACCGAGGCGATCCTTCCTCCGCTCTCCTGGAAGTGCTTGATCCGGAACAGAACTTTTCTTTTTCTGATCACTACCTGAATCTTCCTTATGATCTGTCAAAAGTCATGTTTATCACTACAGCCAACCTGACCGATACCATTCCATCGCCGCTGCTTGACAGAATGGAGATTATCAGGCTTGCCGGCTATACTCTGGAGGAAAAACTGGAGATAGCCAAACGTTATCTCCTGCCCAGACAGCTGACTGAAAACGGTATTTCGGAAAAAAACATCAATATCGATGATGAAACCATAAAGCGCATTATTTCCCACTACACCAGGGAATCAGGTCTGCGTAACCTGGAGCGTGAGATAGGTTCAGTTTGCCGCAAGGTGGCCAGAAAGATCGCCGAAGGAGCCCGTGGGCCATATATCATTTCAAGGAAAACCTTGCACAAATATTTGGGTCCGCCAAAGTTTCAACCTGAGTGTGATGTGGAGACCATTGATCAGCCTGGACTGGTAACAGGCCTTGCCTGGACAGAAACAGGCGGAGAAATTCTCTACGTTGAAACTATCATTATGAAGGGTAAAGGCAGCCTTATCCTGACCGGTCAACTGGGAGATGTCATGCAGGAATCGGCCAAGGCTGCTTTAAGCTACTGCCGGTCAAAAATGGATAAATTGAAACTGGGTGAATCCTACTTTGAAGAAGTCGATATCCATATCCATGTGCCGGCCGGTGCCATTCCCAAGGATGGTCCCTCGGCCGGGGTCACCATGGCTACATCGCTTTATTCAGCTCTTTCCAAGAAAAAGGTAGCTTGGGACGTTGCCATGACCGGTGAAATTACGTTGCGGGGTCGTGTCCTTCCCATAGGCGGACTTAAAGAGAAGGCTCTTGCTGCCCTCCGCTCAGGCATCAAAAGAGTTATTATTCCTGAGCAGAATAAGAAGGACCTGGTGGAAATCCCCAAGGACATCCGTGACCAGATGGAGTTCGTCCCGGTGAAGAACATGGACCAGATCCTTAAGGTTGCCTTCCGGGAAACAAAAAGTAAAAGAAAGGCCTGCAAGATTTAAGAACAGGGCTTGAACCGTTGACCGGTGATAGCCTTTTCCTATGTTTCAAGGATAACCACCAGGAAATAATAAAGTTTCGAGCACATGAATTTCCTTGGCTTTCGCCTTCCTGTCATAATTTTGTTTTTTCTCGGTTTTCCCGTTTTCTGGTTTTTTTGGATCTGGCTCTATGCCCTCAGTCCAGGTCCTCCTCCTGCTAAAACGCAGATCGAGGTTATAATTCCTGCCCGTGCGAGCCTGTCGGCTATAACAGAGATTCTGGCAGAAAATAAAGTAATTCAGGATGATGTCCGTTTTTCCATACTGGCACTGCTTACCGGTTCGGCTAAAAAGCTCAAGGCAGGAGAATATGTTTTTGAATCTGGCAGAAGGCCACTTGAAGTTATTGAACGTCTTAAAAAAGGTAAGGTATTATACCGACCGGTTACCATTCCCGAAGGTACTGAAATGGCAAGGATTGCGGAAATACTGGCTGCAGCGGGCTGGTCAGATTACGACCGTTTTGTTGATCTGGTGCATGATCCGGAAATTTTGGCAGATTTTGGTATTCATGCCGCCAACCTGGAGGGGTACCTGTTTCCTGACACATATTATCTGTCGAGGGGGCAGCAAACCACAATAGAAATCATCAGGATGATGGTGAACAAGCACTTTCAGGTATTTAATGAATTGGCCAAGAACAGTAATGATCTGCCAATGTCTCTGACACATCATGAAATGGTTACTTTGGCTTCAATTGTGGAAAAGGAAACCGGACTTGAGGAAGAACGTGGACTGGTTGGCAGTGTTTTTTTGAATCGGCTTGCTAAAGGCATGCGGCTGCAGGCAGATCCGACTGTCCGATACGGCCTCAAAAAAAATAATGGGCCTTTATCCCGGGATGATCTGAAAAATCCCAGCAGCTACAATACGTATAAGTTTCCTGGATTGCCGCCGGGACCAATAACCAATCCGGGGCGGGAAGCAATAAAGGCGGTTCTGTTCCCCGTCGAGTCAGACTACCTCTACTTTGTTGCGAAAGACGATAAAAGCCACCACTTCTCCAGGACACTCCAGGAGCATAACAAAGCGGTATCAAGATACAGGAAGGGAAAGTAGGTTTAACGTAATTGAGCTGATAATTTTTGAGAAATCCTAGACCTTCACCTCCAGCAGATCTTTCAAGACCGCACTCTTCATTTTCTGCTCAGCCTTGATCTTAATATCCTGCCAGATTGAGCTTGTGATCCGGCCACGATTTATTAAAGCTTCTGCCATTGGACCGAAAAGCTTTTGATTCTCATACAGGGATTTTTTCAGGATGAGATTGAAACTGCCAATTTCATTATCGTTGACCACGAGATTTGCGCTGTTGGATATGGCCTGAAGGTCATACAAGGTTTGAAACTCGGGGCCGATAAGGGTGTAATGCATATTACGCCGCCGGAGCATATCCATTTTTAGCATGAATATATGGAATTTGTTGCTGCTTAATGAATTGCCCTCAAAGCGGCTGTGCAGTAGGACTGCTGAAAATGGGGTGAACTGCAAGCGGCCCAGGGCATCATCGAGGCTCTCAGCAAATACCGGTAAAAAACTCTCTTCCTCAAAAGCCTCCCAGACAGTGTCCTTTCCTTGGTTATTTTTTATGATGATAAGAGCCATTGGAATGTCCTCGATCACTTCTTTTTCCTGAATTTGGCCGCTGGACAGCCAATCCAGGTCCGGCGGTGGGGGTGGGGTTATATTCACCTTCTTAGCGCCTTGGGGCACGCCGGCTTCCGTGTCGAGGTGTTTGCCCTCGATCATAACTCCGGCCTTCAGAAAGCGACGGATCAGCCAGAACATCTGCGG
>JAFDCT010000285.1 GCA_019312695.1 Deltaproteobacteria bacterium
AAACAACTCTGGCAAAAATCCTGGCCCAGAACATGTCTGCAGACTTTGTCTTTTTTTCAGCTGTCCTTTCCGGCGTCAAAGAAGTAAGGGAAATAGTTGCCAGAGCAAAAGAGCTTAAGGATCAGGATAAAACCCATACAATTCTGTTTGTTGATGAAATACATCGTTTCAACAAAGCCCAGCAGGATGCCTTTCTGCCGCATGTTGAAAGTGGCCTGCTGACACTGATCGGGGCCACCACTGAAAATCCCTCTTTTCAGGTCATTGCCCCCTTGCTTTCACGCTGCCGCGTACTTGTCCTCAAGCCATTGTCTTCCGCAAATCTTCGAAAAATCCTGGAGCGTGCCTTAAAAGACCCAAAAAATGGGCTGGGAAGTTTAAAGCTCAGGATAGAAAGTAAGGCCTTGGATCATATCTGCTCCCTGGCTGACGGGGATGCCCGCAATGCTTTAAATATTCTTGAGATTGCCGCTGATCTTGCCGACGCAGCAGCAAATGATGAAGACGGGGTGGCCGTCATTACTGTTCATGCAGCAGAAGAAGCCAGTCAACGACGTAGTTTACGCTACGACACTGCCGGAGAAGAGCACTACAACCAGATATCCGCGCTGCATAAGAGCCTAAGAGATAGCGATCCGGACGGTGCTCTCTATTGGCTGGCCCGGATGCTTGCTGCAGGAGAAGACCCTCTCTATATTGCCAGACGCCTCATAAGATTTGCATCTGAAGATATTGGTATAGCTGATCCTCAGGCGATTTCAATTGCAGTCAGCTGTCGTGATGCCTATCATATGTTAGGCAGCCCTGAAGGAGAGCTTGCTCTTGTTGAAGCCGCAATTTACCTGGCTACTGCACCCAAAAGCAATTCTATCTACAAGGCTTTTCATGAGGTGAGGCGTGATATTGAAAAAACAGGTTCTCTGCCAGTGCCGCTTCATATACGCAATGCCCCGACACGGCTCATGCAGCAGCTTGATTACGGCAAGGGGTATCAGTATGCCCATGACGCTGCAGAAGGGCTGGTGGAACAGGAGCATCTGCCCGAAGAACTATCCGGAAAAAGATATTATAACCCCACCAATCGGGGCTATGAAGCTCTGGTCAAAGACAGATTGACAAAATGGCGCCAGATCCTGAAAACACGCAAAAACAAAATCTGACTGCTATAAGCCAAGCGACCACTTAAAGGAGATAATAGTTAATGAGACACTCAGTACTAATATTCATTGTTGTGTTAGGCCTCACAGCATCAGGAATACAGGCAGCATTTGTAGCAGATTCGGGGGAACATAACCTACTGCTTTTCTACTCGAATGATGTTATCGGAGAAACAGAACCTTGCGGCTGATCAAGCCGTCAACTGGGCGGTCTGTCCAAAAAAGCATTTCAGTTGGAAGAAATACAGAAACTCCACGGTCTGCCTGACCTGACCCTTGATGGAGGCAACCTGCTTTTTAAACAGGAACGCCTTGCTCCTGGACTTCTCATGCAGGCAAAGATTACTGCAGAAGGAATAGTCGAATCCTATAACCTAATGGGTTATGATGCCGTGGCAGTCGGCAGGAATGACCTGGCTGCCGGCCTGGGTTTTCTCCAGGACCAGGCTGCAGCTTCAAAATTTACCTGGCTTTCGGCAAACCTAGTCAGTAAGTCCAACGGAGAACCTTTGTTCTCTCCTAGCCTGATTCGGAAGGTTGGCGATATCTCTGTAGGTATCATCGGTTTAACTGATATTAAGGAAGCGCAACGATTCCAGGAAGAAAATGCGGTTCTCCTCCCCTGGAAGTCAGTTTTGCCGAAGCTTGTTGCTGATCTCACTCCAAAATGTGATCTGCTCATCCTGCTTTCAAACAACGAACCGAAACAAAACGAAGAAATCGCCACATCGTTCACCGATATTCATATTATTATCCAGTCAACTCCCAGTGCCAGAAACATTGTACCTCAGCTGAAAAATAACAGCCTTATGGCCAAAACAGGCAAACAGGGAAAATACCTGGGCTGGATGCTGGTCAATTGGCAAAAATCAAAAACCTGGGGCCATACGGGCGCTGTAAAAGAACTGGCACTGAAGAAGCAGGAACTCGATGGAATAATCGGCCGGATCGGACGCCTGGAACGGCGTGAGAAAAAAGAAGATCTTGAAGCAAATGCCAGCTATCAAAAACTGGTGGTCACCAGAGAACAACTGCTTTCGGAGATCATCTTCCTGGAAAATGAACTTTACGATCTGAAGGAGTCGGGTCAGATACCATCAACGTTTGAAAATAACTTTATAACTTTGGATATCAACCTGCCTGACCAGCCAGAGGTAGAGAAAATAGTTAATCTTACCAAGAAAAGAGTTAATCAGGTAGGAAGAAGCCAGGCTAAAGTTGCAGGCCGGACCGTTTCCGGATCCCTGTTGCCGCTGGAAAAACTGATTTTTACCGGCTGGCAAGCCTGCGCGGAATGCCACAAAGACCAGACCGAGTTTTGGCAGAAAACCGATCATGCTGAAGCTTACCAGTCCCTGGTTGAACAGGACCAGCAATTTAATCTTGACTGCCTTCCCTGTCACGTAACAGCGGAATATAAAGACATTAAAATCAGCGGTGATGATACTGTTTTTCTTTCTTTACCTGCACCTCTTTTACAGGTTGGATGTGAGGTCTGCCACGGTCCCGGCAAAGATCATGTAGCTTCACAAAAACCAACGGCCATTTACAGAAGGCCGCATATCACAATCTGTCTCAGGTGTCATACCACAGAACGCGATGAAATGTTTAACTACACTAATGATATAGAAAAGATTGCCTGCCCTGCAAGCTTGCCCAGGGAAGAGTGAGAAGTGGAGTAGGAAGAATAAGAAATAAGAACCGAGGACTAAGCAAAAAAAACCATTTCATTCGAAGTTTCTCAATAAAAAGGCCATGCGTTATTTTTTACGCATGGCCTTTTTATTAAGTGTCTTTGGAGACTGTTTAGGCACCAAAAGCCTTCTGCAGGGGTGGTACAGTTTGTTTCTTACGGCTCATCATGCCTTCAACCCACATGGACTGTCCCTCAATCTTACCATTAAAAGCGCCTTCAATAATAGCAGGCTCATCTGAGACCACCATGAGATCAGTTCCTTCCTTGACCACGTCAGTGAGCATAAACAGAACCGAGTGGCGGCCTTCAGACTTAACCTCCTGTACAGCCGCATAGAGGTCATCACGTATATCAGCGACTTGATCCAAGGTGGCAAGCTCGATCTGGCCGATACCGACCTTTTTACCGTTCATGTCAAAATCCTTGTAGTCACGGAAAATAAGATCTTTGGCAGGTATACCCTCAACAGATGACTTAGCTTTAAGCATTTCCATAAAAAGCGCATCCTGGTCAGCAACACCTGTGATCTGCAAAAGCTCGGCCACGGCAGCCTTGTCTTCATCTGTACAGGTGGGGGACTTGAAATTGACGGTATCGCTTAAGATGGCACAGAGCATTCCCCCCGCTATATCTTTGGGAAGGTCAACATTGTTATTTTTATACATTTCCAGAAGAACAGTACAGGTGCAGCCAACAGGCTTATTGTAAAACAAGATCGGACTGCCGGTGGTAATGTCACCGATCTTATGATGGTCAACAATAGCCACCAGGTTGGCATCGCCGATATTGGCAGGCGCCTGGGCAATATCACTGAAATCAACAAGAGCAATGTCCTTGCCTGCTGCATCGTTAAGCTCTTCAGGAGCAGTAAGGTTGAATTTCTCCAACACCACTTTGCTCTCGGGATTCAGGTTAGCAGCAGAAATCTGCATACAGGCCTTGGCATCAGTACCGGTTGATTTGAGATAATTTGCAAAAGCAATTGCAGCGGTTACAGAATCGGTGTCAGGGTTGGAATGACCCACAACAGAAACAGACATAACAGATCCTCCTTAAATTTATGTTTTGATGAAATGATACAAAAAGTCAATCCGGTTAATGTTGATCAATAAAAAATTGATTTTCTCTTACTGGTCAGCAATCACAACGCAGATACTGAATAGCAATTCAGTGGAATAAGCCGCAATAATAGTGTGTATATAAAGACGAGTCAAGCAGAAAAAAATTAGATTCAGGGTAGTAAACTGTCCCTGATCATAAGGTCAGATAATGCATTTCCAATTGACCTGTTCCTAAAAGCAAGATAACATTAATAATTGATAAACATATTTTCACATTTAAACATTTCTCAATAACAGCTAACTGTTGAATTATGCCTCAGGACCAGCGAAAACCTCCTAAACGATATTCTGCAGCGTTTGCCACCTTTATTATTATCTTTTTGGTCGGCTTACTCTATCTGGGGTGGAGCTTTTTTAGAGGGGATCTCCCCAAGCAGGAATCCATTGAAGACGAAAGTACCAAGGTGACCCGGCTGGGCAAAGAAACCTATGAGAAAAAAACTGACACTGCTGCTGAAGATATTAGTTTAAAAGACGAGCAGGAAGATGTTCATATGGCTATAGGCGATACAGAACCCTCCCCTGCTCAGCAAAATGAATGTTTACAGACTGCTGACAAAATATCCCTGTTTTTTAAACACCTTGACCAGCAACCCTATATACGTGAGCATGGTGTTAAAGGATCACCCCTGGATCATTTTCGGGGGATCATTAACAAATTAATTGCCAATCCTCCTGTTGTGGTGAGGGAAACCGACGATCTTTTTGCAATTCTGAATAACATGGCTCACTTTTTCAGGGTTTTGGGGCCAAAGGATGTTCTGCTGATCAAAGACGTTTTGAT
>JAFDCT010000286.1 GCA_019312695.1 Deltaproteobacteria bacterium
GTTGGACTCATTGATGATAAATTACTGTTTTATACTTTGAAAAGGAGGGTGTCATGAGTCCTCCGGATGGATTTGGGGGGTTTTCCATGCTGGATCTTTTCCGGCTCGAGGCTGAAAACTACTGCAGGCAACTCTCAGAAGGTCTTATTACGCTTGAAATAGATCCGACTTCCCCTGAGTTGCTTACCCACCTCATGCGTGCATCTCATTCCATAAAAGGCGCCGCAAGAATTGTAGACATACTTGCTGCTGTCAAGCTTGCCCATGCCATGGAAGATGTATTTGTTGCAGCACATAATGGAAAAATTATTATTGCCCGGGACGATATTGATATATTAAAGGAATGTATCGGCATGCTCCTTGCCATTGCCACAGTCCATGAAACTGATTCAGGAATTTTGTTGGCTGACCATGATGCAGAAGTGAATGAAGTGATTAAAAAACTTCATACTATCAGCCAAAAGCAAAGACCAGCCGAGCCCGCATCCGTCCCACAAAAAATTGGTCCCAAAGAAGAAGTAGCTGCAAAATCCCCTGAACCAGAGTCTAAGCACAAACTGACTGGAGCAGGAAAAAAACCTGCCCGGCGGGCTGAGGACAAGGACGGTATCAGGGCTGTCCGTGTATCTGCCCAGAACATGGATCGTATGATGGGGTTGGCTGGCGAGTCACTTATTGAATCCCGCTGGCTTCCCACTTTTAATAAGGAATTGCTCAAACTTAAATACCGCCTGGACGAACTCTATAAATCCTTTGATACGATTGAGGAAAACCTACAGACGAAAAAAACTGACGAACTTACCGTAAATCTTTTTCATGATTTGCAGGACAAGCTTGAACTCTGTCGCAGCATGCTGAAACAGGACATGGAAGTCCTAGAGGATCATGCCAGACATGCCACTAACATCTCGCACCGTCTTTTTAGTGAAATCATCAGCAACCGAATGCGGCCCTTTTCAGAAGGCATCAGGGGTTTTCCCCGCATGGTCCGCGATGTTTCCCGTGAACTGGGTAAGGATATAAACTTCGAGGTAATTGGCCATGACACCATGGTTGACCGCGACATACTTGATAAGATTGAGGCACCGCTGAACCATATGATCAGGAATGCCATTGATCATGGTATTGAACTTCCTGTTGAACGTATTGCCCAGGGTAAAGCTGAAAAAGGCACTATCCAACTTATTGCGCGACACAGTGCAGGTATGCTGAGCATAACCGTGAAAGACGACGGCCGAGGAGTTGATATTGAGAAGTTGCGCCAGGCCATTATAGAAAAAAAACTTTGTACCCCGGAAATAGCTGCTGATCTTTCTAAAAGTGAACTTCTCGACTTTCTGCTGCTGCCGAACTTCTCAACAAAAAAGAGTGTCAGCGAGGTTTCCGGACGCGGTGTAGGTATGGACGTAGTGCACTCGGTAATAAATGAAGTCCGTGGTAATATCCGCTCCTCAACAAAATTGAACAAAGGCGCGACCTTCGAAATGCAGCTGCCGATAACGCTTTCGGTTCTTCGATCCCTTATGACTGAAATAAACAGTGAGCTATATGCTTTTCCTCTTGTAGCCATTGACCATGTCCTGCAGCTGACACCCGACCAGATACAGGAAGTCGAGGGCAGACAGTATTTCATCTATCATGAAAAAAGGATTGGAATCGTTTCTGCCCAACAGGTATTTAAAACTAAGACCTCAGCTGAAACGTGTGCAGAATGTTTTTATGTCATAGTTTTCAGTGACAGAGTCAACACCTATGGCCTTATTGTTGATAAGCTCATGGGAGTCAGGGACCTTGTTGTTCAGCGGCTTGATCCCCGTCTTGGCAAAATAAAGGATATTAATTCCGCCGCAATCCTTGAAGACGGCACACCTGTTCTTATCATAGACGTCGAAGATGTCTTCCGGTCACTCGATCAGTTAATAAGCGGAGACCGGGTTATCCCGATCGGCAAAAAGGAAGAGAGTAAAAGGCGCACAAAGCGCATTCTGGTGGCAGACGATTCAATTACCGTCCGTGAAGTTGAGAGAAAAATGCTTCTTGCCCAGGGGTATGAAGTCGATGTGGCAGTTGACGGCATGGACGCTTGGAATACACTGCGGGCCAATGTTTATGACCTGATTATTTCCGATATTGATATGCCCCGCATGAATGGTTTTGAACTTGTCTCTCTAATTAAAAATGACCCCAAGCTGCATAATTTGCCTGTTATCATCGTCTCGTATAAAGACCGTGAAACTGACAGGCAGCAGGGGCTTCAAGTTGGAGCAGATTACTACCTCACCAAAGGCAGTTTCCAAGATCAGTCACTTGTAAATGCTGTTCTTGACCTTATTGGTGAGGCCCAGGAAGAGGTAACTGGAAAATAATCCAGACATTGAAATTAAACCTTGAATGCTTAAGAATTTCATCCTTCAGCGTTGCATAATGCTTTATATACTAGATTACGAGGTCTGCTGTTGAAAATTGGCATTGTAAATGATCTGGTAATATGTATCGAAAGCCTGCAAAAGGTGCTGGCAACGGTCCCTGAATATGAGGTGATCTGGGTCGCTAAAAACGGTTTTGAGGCGGTAGAGCGATGTAAAGAGATTACCCCGGATCTCGTCTTAATGGACCTGATCATGCCTGTGATGAACGGCGTTGAGGCTACCCGCAGAATCATGCAGTCAACTCCCTGTGCCATACTGGTTGTAACTTCAACGGTAACGGGAAATTCTGCCAAAGTTTTTGAAGCCATGGGTGTCGGCGCATTGGATGCTGTAGCAACACCTGTTATCGGCGCAGCAGGTGTTGCGGGCACAGGTGATGAGCTCTTAAAAAAAATCTACCGCATCGGCCAGCTGATAGGCACAGTTTCCCCAAAACCCGTCAAAACTCCTCAGGTAGTTGCAAAACCAAAAGTTGAAATAGATGGTGTTGACCTTGTAATTTTAGGAAGTTCAACAGGCGGACCTCAGATTCTTATTAACATCCTCTCAACCTTTCCAAAAAATTTTCCTGCTGCCTTTATTGTCATCCAGCATTTGAACCAGCAGTTTACCCCCGGCCTTGTCAACTGGATGGACTCCCAGATTAATATGCCCGTTCGCATTGCCAATGATGGTGCCATACCAGAGTCCGGCAAGGTGCTCATGGCATGTACTGACCATCATCTGGTCATGACCCCGAAATTAACCTTGAGTTATTCCATTGAGCCGAAGGAAAACTTCAATCACCCGTCGGTTGATGTATTCTTCTTCAGTGTTGCAAAATATTGGCCCGCGTCAGGCATTGCCGCCATCCTGACAGGGATGGGGAGAGACGGCGCGGAAGGTCTTCTTGCGCTTCATAATCGTAACTGGTATACAATTGCTCAAGATCGTAGATCAAGCATTGTCTATGGTATGCCCAAGGCAGCTGCACAGATTGGCGCAGCAACTGATATTCTCCCTGCCGGCAGCATCGGCAAGGCAATCAGCGATTTCCTACTTTTTAAAAAGAAAAAATCCTTATGACTGAAACAGAAAACCAAAAAATCTCCTTCAATCACCATAAGATCATCGTGCTGCTCGTTGATGATCAACCGATGATAGCTGAAGCAGTCAGAAGAGCACTCAGCAGTGAGGAGGATATAGAATTTCATTACTGTCAGGATCCTACCGAGGCAATAAAACTTGCCCCGAAAATAAATACGACTGTCATACTGCAGGATTTAGTGATGCCGGAAATTGACGGCTTGATGATGGTACGTTACTTCAGAGTGAATAAAGCTAGTGCCCAAATACCTATCATAGTTCTTTCGACCAAGGAAGAAGCCACCATCAAGAGTGAAGCCTTTCAACTCGGCGCCAATGACTATCTCGTCAAATTACCTGACAAAATTGAACTCATTGCCAGGATCCGCTATCATTCCCATGCTTACATTACCCAACTTGAAAGAGATGCTGCATTCCACGCTCTTGAAGAGAGCCGGGAGCAACTGGCCGAAGCTAACCGCACCCTCCAGAAACTATCATCTCTGGATGGCTTAACCGGTATTGCCAACCGCAGGAGTTTTGATGAAATTCTCAATAAAGAATGGCTCAGGGCAATGCGCAACAATGAACCCATTGGCCTCATCATGCTCGATATTGAATTTTTTAAATTATATAACGATCATTACGGCCATCAGGGAGGAGATGACTGCCTGAAAAAAGTAGCAAAGGGACTAGTGGCAACAATTAACCGTGAAGCTGATTTCCTGGCACGATACGGCGGTGAGGAATTCTCTGCTGTTCTTCCAGATACGGATCTGCAGGGTGCCTTCAAAGTCGCTGAAGAGATGCACCAAGCAATTAAATCCCTACAGATCGAACATGCCAAATCAAAAGTAGCCGATACTATCAGCATCAGCATTGGAGCGGCTTCAATAGTACCGCAAAAGGATACTGAGCCTGAAGTACTGATTGCTGCTGCGGACCAGGCTCTTTATAAGGCGAAAGAAGAAGGCCGTGACCGGGTGATGCCAGCAGAAATTGGACCAGATGCAGCCTGATTGCCAGCAAAGTCCTCTCCGGAATAAAAAAACTCGATTCGTTATCTTCCATGCCCGGCTTTCATCTCTATTCAAGCAACAAACTTGAAATACTCGCTGACACCTTTGCGGATTTAGTCCAAGCCCAGCCAATTTCACCATTACAGAAAGAAATAATTCTCGTCCAGAGCAGGGGCATGGCCCGGTGGCTTGCCATGGAAACTGCAGCCAGACTAACTATCTGGGCCAACTGTGACTGTCCCTTTCCAAACACTTTTATCCGAAAAATATACAAACTGCTGCTGCCTGAAAAATCTGAAGTTTCTGTTTTTGGTAAAGAATTTTCCCTCTGGCATATAATGAACATCCTGCCGGAAATGTTACACGACCCGCATTTCTCAAAAGTAGCTGCATATGTAGATACCGGTGACGACCTGAAACTCTACCAACTTGCCCGGGAAGCTGCTGACCTCTTTGACCAGTACACCCTTTTCAGACCCCGGATGATTCTTGGTTGGGAGAACGATATCAAGCAGGTCCCTACTGATCAAGTCTGGCAGTCAATCCTTTGGTGTCGGCTTGTTAACCATCTTCATCAGCATCTAAAACTTCCCGAACAACACCGGGCCAAACTTTTACAGTTTTTTGAAGAAAAAATTACAGACCCGGCTTTTAATCCAGCAGCATTACCTCCCAGGATATCAGTCTTCGGTATTTCA
>JAFDCT010000287.1 GCA_019312695.1 Deltaproteobacteria bacterium
GAAAGCAAGCAAGCTTGACCCGAGTGAAGCTTTGCGGGCCCTGTAATAAACTGAATTAACTTATTATGAAGGATAAAACCATGCAGAACTCAGCAGGAGAAAATAATGTACAGCACCTTATTGAGGTCCGGGGTATCGGGAAGGATTATGTGGAAGGTGATTCAACTGTGCAGGCTATCAAGCAAATGGATCTGTTCATTGATGATGGAGAATTCGTCTCAATCATGGGCCAGTCAGGTTCAGGAAAATCAACCCTGCTTTCCATCCTCGGCGGTCTTAATCATCCGACCCGCGGCATGATACTGCTTGACTCGCTTGATATCTATAAACTAACCAGTGAACAGCGGGCTGACCTGCGCAGCGAATACATCGGGGTCATTTTCCAGTCATTTCAGCTAATCCCCTACCTCACGGTGCTGGAAAACGTTAAACTGCCCCTTGCTATCACAGGCAAAAAAGCAAAAGAGCAGGACAAAATGGCCCGCGATGTCCTGGCCCGGGTCGGCCTGGCAAACAAAGCGGATCGGCTGCCTGATCAGCTCTCAGGCGGGGAACAGGAACGGGTTGCCATTGCCCGGGCAATCGTGAACAAACCGCCGATTCTCCTGGCGGATGAACCCACCGGCAATTTGGACAGCAAAACAGCTGATGAGATAATGCAACTTCTTAAAGAACTGAACAGAGAGGGCCAGACAATTATCATGGTCACCCACAACCCGGAGGCATGCAAACATTCATCAAGAACTATTCATGTGAAGGATGGTTCCTGTTATACGAATTAGAAAAAGACTAAATAAATTCTCTGCCCGGTGCGTACCCTAATCCCACAGCTTTCATCTGCTGACAGGGTAGCACATTCCCTCCTCTGAAGCCGAACGCTATTTCAAAGTGATTCGGTGACACACAACGCCCAAGCCCGAAGGGCCATCCAAGACACAGCACGGGCAGAGTTAAAATGCTGGAAACCGGATGGCCCTTATTTTTATCAATCAGGCCAGTTTCATCTATCATCAGTTTTAGCGCTCAAAATACCACTAGGTTTTGGCTAGCAATTTACTAATGATCTTCTTTTGTTGTTTTTCGGGAAGTGTAGAGTAAGATGTGTGAAACATCAGGCACTATTCCTGCTTTTTTCTGATTTAACCCCCTTCATTTTGAGGTAAACATGAGTGATCCAAAAGTTCTTGTTGTTGATGATGAGCCTGCTCTGCAAAAGGCTATGTATAAAATCCTGAAAAACGAAAACTATGAAATTGCCTTTGCCAGTAATGGGCTCGAAGGTCTTGCATTCATTGAAAAAGAACAGCCGGACCTGATTTTCCTGGATCTTCGCATGCCGGGTCTTGATGGTTTCGGCTTTCTGGAAAAGCTGAATATCACCCGCGAAGATCCGTATCATATTGTAGTGATCACCGGCCATGGCGATGACAGGGAAGTGGAGAAAAGTTTTGCTCTCGGGGTAAACTTTTTTCTGCGAAAGCCTTTGAGCCTGATTGAAGTGCGCTGCCTGGCAAAACGTTGCCTGGAAATGAAGGCAAATGAAAAAGAACTGCGCGCACACCGCAGCTCTCTTGAAAAAATCTTGGCTGAAAGAACCCAGGCTCTTATAAACCAGATACGGTTCCAGCAGAATCTGATCGATTCAATACCGGTGCCTGTATATTTTAAGGATAACAATTTGTGCTACCTGGGCTGCAACAGGTCATTTGCAGATTCACTCGGCTGCAGCAAAGAAGACATCATCGGCAGAACCGAGCTTAAGATCATGGCAGAAAAACTAGCTAAAATCCATGAACAGCATGACCTGCACCTCCTAAAAACAGGGGAAAACACAACTTATGAGATATCCATTGGCTATCCTGACGGGATGCAGCATGAACTGGTTGTATTCAAGTCTCTCTTTTTTAATACTGACGGGACGATTGGTGGTATTATCGGCACCAATATGGATATTACCGAAAAAAATAAGGCTCAGGTGAAAGCTGAGCTGCATGCCGAGGAACTCAAAAATACCAACACCGCCCTGAGGGTCCTTCTCAAGCAGGTCAGTGAAAATAAAACGGAAATGGAAGGCAAGGTTCTTGATAACTTTACCAGACTGGTGCGGCCTTATCTTGACCTG
The DNA here is from genome assembly GCA_019312695.1 of Deltaproteobacteria bacterium. Taxonomy (GTDB): domain Bacteria; phylum Desulfobacterota; class Desulfobulbia; order Desulfobulbales; family BM004; genus BM004. The sequence goes on from JAFDCT010000287.1 coordinate 2,123, forward strand.
CTCGAGGAAAACCTGGCTAATACTCATCAGCAGGAATATATCCGGGTTATTCAGGAGAACATCAAAAAGATCACCTCATCCTTTTCAGTAAATCTCTCCTCGAGTTACCTTAACCTGAGCCCACGGGAAATCCAGGTGGCTGATCTTGTCCGCCAGGGACGATCGAACAAAGACGCTGCCAGTATCCTTAATATTTCCATTAATGCCGTTGAGTTCCACCGCAACAATCTGCGGAAAAAACTTGGGCTGCAGAACAAAAAAATAAACCTGAGAACCTACCTGCTCTCAATGCAGTAAGAATAATCTGTCAGGTATAGACCTTGAGTGTATCAGGATTTACAAAAGAAATTCTACTGCTGAATATAGTCTACAGCTTCCGGCAAATCTGCCCGGATTCCATACTCGCCATGCAGGATAACAGAATTATTCAGGCCGGAAGAGCAAATGCCGTTTACTCCGCCTGCGTCAATAAAGAAAGAGAGACTTGAGCCGCCATGATAATCATTATTCCCAGCCCGGGCCTGCTCCCCGTAGTAATGATCCACACCAGCCTCATCACTAAAAAAAGGAGGCACAAAATGCCCCCTTTCTCAATATTCAATCTTTATCCAGCTCAGTAGATCAACCGCTTCTCACCTTCGATCTTCTGGATGGCCCCAATGGCCTGCGTCACTTCAAGCACTCCCATATATTCTCCAGCCTCGCTATACACAGGGTAATAGCGGATCAGGATCTTGTCCCCTCTGAAATCTATCCAAAACTCTGCGTGATCCATTGTGCGCTCCTTAAAGCCGGTGACAATCTGGCGCACCATATCGACACTTTTTTCCGGGTGGCATTTTTCCACCTTGCGCCCGATAACGGAGCGAGTCCGCGGGAAAAGCTTGGTTTTATCGAGCTTGTTGAAATAGGCCACGGTATCTTCTGCATCCACAAAAGTGACTTCAAACGGCAGTGTTTCCATGATCGCATCGATCTGCTCATAGGACAGATTCCGGATAAGCCGTTTTTTGGCCTCGCTGCCTTTTTCCACCTCGGCCAGCATCTGTTCGTAATGGAGCCTGGCAACATCGCCATAGGTCTGCTGATCCAGGGTTTTAAATTCCTTCAGGAGAACGGTATTTTCCTCTTCACTGAAAACCTTGCGCCCCATGGCATAGAGCACATCGTTTTCCTTCCATATGTGCTCAGCCCTGATTTTAAGGTATTCGAAACCCTCGGCGGCAAATTTATGCCGGGCTGCTGTTGTTGCTTCAGCCAGGTTCGGCAGCTCCGTTACCATTTTCTGCAGCAGTTTTCTATCGGCATCATGCTCCATGAGCATGACACCAATGGGGCCGCCTTCCACCGGAAGCCCCTTTTTTGCCATGAGGGGAAACAGAAATTTCTCCTCCTTGGTATTATGGATCTTGTCACCAAACTCCAGGAGAAAATCAATAGCCCGCCGCATCTGCAGGGGAGTCTTGACCGCTTCACCAATCTTCTCCAGGTTGCTTTTCAAAACAGCCATGGCCCGCTCTATCATCTCGTGCTCTGAAACGAGGAAATCATCCCATCTTGTATAGTTTTCCATTATGCGCCTCCCGCAAATTTCCCTGTATTATTTATGATACCCAATTGAATTACTGTGTTTTACCAATCAATTTCCCGGTACTATACAAACTGCTCGAAAAACAAATCCTTGACCTGGGTCAAATCCCAAAAAAATTACTCTTCCTCGTAGATACAGGAAGCAGGACAGTTATCAATTGCCTCCTCAATCAGGTCTGCAGGGCCGCCTGCCCGCTTGATGACCTCTGCCTTTTCCGTGTCGGTATTCAGTTTGAAAACCTCCGGGCATAACTCCTCACAGGTGCCGCAACCGATACACTCATCCTCGTCAATGTAAACGGACATTTGAGTATCCTCCTATATTATTTTTTCCGACGGATAAAATTATGTGCACCAATTCCATATACTATTTTACGCCGAGAGAAAATAATAAAATATCCCGACAAGAATAATGGAGCCTGTGCGGAAAACCTGGTTATAGGCGATAAGTTCTGCAGCCAGTTTTGGCTGGAATACGCCGGCATAAAAGGGAAACTGGTGCCGCATGGCCCGCATGGGCGAGGAGACGACATTTCCCGCCAACAGGGCCAAAACGACCTGCCGTATGTCCAGGCTGCCATTATCCAGCAGGGCGCCAGCAGCTGCAAGACCGGCACTGATTTCTGCCGTCAGCTGGAGGGCAACCACTCCCAGGCTTTCGGGATGGAGCCAGGCAAGCAGCTTTACATGCTGGGCCAGCCATTGTTCAAGTAAAGTAAACATACCTAAGCGGTTCAAGATGAAAACCGCCGTATAGATTGGTACGGTGACCAGCAGTATGCGGCTGATCCTTTTTTGGAAGCGGAGCCAGGCTTTATGTAAAGCCTGGGACAGGGAGCTGACCCTGTTTTCCTCAAGCCTGCAGGTAACGCAATGTTCCTTTTTTCCGGGAAGGAGCACCCGGCCGGCAATCAGAATGCAGACAGTCCGCAAAAAAGCGGCAAAAAGAGTGAGTCCCACATAAATGAACGCCACACCTTTGAGCAGGGGCACAGCCAGAAAGAAAAGGGTTGGCAGATGCAGAAAGTATGTGGGCAGACTATTGAAAAGATTCGAAAAAATAAGCTCCTGCTTGGTGATCTTTCCCTGTTCGTATGCCTCGGAAAGCATGGTATTTGCCGTTACGGCCGAAAAAAAAGCCATGGAAAAACTGGCCCCTGTAATATCGGATAAATGGGCAACACGGACAGCCGGCGATGCCAGCCGGGCAACGCCATGGGTCCAGTTGAGGGACTCGATAAGGTTGCCGATCATCAAGCCCAGGGAAATAAAAAACACCAGCCGCAAAAGCGGCCAGCCCAGTCCCTGCCACACCATTATCAGAAATTCCGGTTGCTCCATGTTGATAGATTTTAATTACTTTGAATTATATGAATATAGTGAGAACCCAAAATCTTCATGCTGTATCTAAGACATTTAGGGTAATCCTAATTTGTGTTAAAAAAATATAATTCATTCTTGTCAAAAAACGACAACATACTTCAATTTCTTGACATTGTTGCACATCATAACTAATGACATTACATTCCAGAATGGTGTCGGCCCTTTGGTACACTCTCAGAAAATACGCTTTGGACCCGTAATCTGCTGATTTTACAAGGGCCACCTGAGGACTGAACCACTTTGTTGCACGTGTAACAAAATTCGTTCTGAAATAAAGAACCTTGAATTCCCTTCCTCTTTTATGATAGCTTCATGCACATTTTGGGGCCGGGATGTTCATTTATTTGCAACAGCAGGAAACAGTAAACTAATTACAGCGGCCGGTATTTTTCATAGAAACGAGAACATATTAATGTCGAAATCACTCATTATAGTCGAATCACCTGCAAAAGCCAGAACCTTGAAAAAGTACCTGGGCAAGAATTATGATGTCCGGGCATCTGTAGGCCACATTCGTGACCTGCCGGTAAGCAAGCTCGGAGTAGATATAAAAAAGGACTTTTCGCCGCAGTATGTCACCATTAAAGGCAAGGGTAAAATTATCTCCGATCTGAAAAAAGCTGCCTCCAAGGCCGATGAAATTTTTCTGGCGCCTGACCCTGATCGTGAGGGCGAAGCCATTGCCTGGCATATCGCCCATATTTTAAAATCAGCCGGCAAGCCGATCCACAGGGCCCTGTTTCATGAGTTAACCCAGAAAGCTA
>JAFDCT010000288.1 GCA_019312695.1 Deltaproteobacteria bacterium
AATTTCGACGGAAATGCGTTTAAAACGGCGCTTGTCGCTTGTCATTTCAGTTTTTTCACCCCTTAACTTCCACGTCCATAGACATCATCGTAACGGACTATATCATCTTCACCCAGATAACTGCCGTTCTGCACCTCGATTAGCTCAAGGGGAATGACCCCGTCATTTTCCAGTCTGTGCTTATGACCGGCAGAGATATAAGTCGACTCATTTTCGTGCACCAGAAAGACTTTATCGTCGCAGGTCACTTTTGCTGTGCCTTTTACCACCACCCAGTGCTCAGAGCGGTGATGGTGCATCTGCAGGGATAGCTTGGCACCGGGATTGACTGTTATGCGCTTGATCTGATACCGAGGCTGCTTTTCCAGGACGGTGTAGCTGCCCCACGGCCTATACACTGTTTTATGAAGACGATACTCCTCTTTTTTGTCGGCCTTGATACGTTTTACTATCTTCTTTACATCCTGGGCCTTGGCGAGCGGCGCTACAAGGATGGCATCAGCCGTTTCAACCACCAGGGTGCCTTCAAGGCCTACCCCTGCCACTAACCTATTTTCAGCACGGATCAGACTGTTATGAACATCCTCCAGGACAACATCACCCTGCACCACATTGCCATCGGTATCTTTGGCTGAAACATCCCAAAGGGCCTGCCAGGAACCGATGTCGTTCCAGTCCATATCAACGGGGACCACCGCCACCCGGTCTGATTTCTCCATCAGGGCATAGTCGATTGATTCGCAGGCACAGGCTTCCATGCTCAACGGTTCAAGCCGATAAAAAGGGACATCCACCCGGCCCTTGTCAACAGACTCTTCCATGGTTGCACAAATCTGCGGTGCATGCTTTCTCACCTCTGTCAGAAATGTCCTGATGGAAAATGCAAATATGCCGCTGTTCCAGTAATAATTTCCGGCTGTAAGATATTGTTCTGCTGTTTTTTTGTCCGGCTTCTCTACAAAGGAAAGAACCGTGTTGCCATCACCCTTCTGAATATAGCCATAACCGGTTTCCGGACTGTGTGGGGTTATGCCGAATGTCACCAGGTAGCCGGCTGCCGCCAGTTCTTTAGCCTGCTCAAGGCCCTGCAGGAATTCCTGCTGCTTGCTTATCAGGTGATCTGCCGGTAATACCAGTATGACTGTATCCTCTTCATGTCTTGCCCGGGCACAGACTGCTGCAGCACAAATAGCAGGGGCGGTATCACGGCCCACCGGTTCAAGTATTATGGTAATTTCATCCGTAAGGCCCAGTTCCGCGATCTGATTCTGGGTCAGAAAACGATGCTCCTCACCCACCACAATCAATGGCGGAAGCATATCGGGCAAATCAATAATTCTCTTTATGGTGGCCTGCAGCAGGGAGACATCCTCGGTAAGATTCAGCAGCTGCTTTGGATAAAGCTCCCTGGACAAAGGCCATAATCGGGTTCCAGTTCCACCGGCAATTATTACGGGTAGTATATGTGACATCGGCGTCCTCCTAAGAATTTATTCAAAACTTAGCAGCATATAGCATCTTTCTGCAACTTTTTCTAGGAAAGTCCTACCAGGTTTATTTCGCCCCATGCTCCCATCTTCTTTCCACATATTATTATCACACCAAGAAGTCCAGGGATAGCTCTGGCAATGGCAAGAACCGCATTGATATTTTCCTGGTCTCCTGATGTTACCACGTTGCCGAGCCCGGTGGCTGCAGCATCGGCCAGCAATACAGATGGAGACAGTACAGTTACAGAGTCAGCCTTACCAAGACTGAGGGAATGGCCGACTGTGCCGGATGAGGTGCAGAGCCCGACCGGCATCATTGCCGGAGAAATCCTGAGGCCCACTTTCTTATTAAGGGGGGATTGCCCGGCAAAAATTGCAGCCACACATTCCTTATTCCGCTTTAAAAAAATATCACCGCCATTTTCAACCATAACCTCCTGCAGGCCGGTATCAAGAAGATCCCTGCCGACAAACTCTGCTATAGCTCCGGCTACAGCAGCCATGGGACCGACATTTGCTGCCGCCGCCGCTTTGATCATACCTTTGACAATTGGCGGTGCCAGGGTATCCTGCTCCATGGGAATAAGAGATGTCAAAAAGTCCGGGTGAGATGCAATATAGTTTTCGAGCTGATTGCGATAACGGTGAACAAAATGATTACCAGCTTCATCAACATTGACTGGAGCCAGAATATGCAGATCTGTTTCCTTTACTCTAATAAAAGACGACACCAGGTCCTCTGCAGTAATTACCTGGCGATAGTTTCTTTTCTTGAAGGCTGGAGGAGAGATTTTTTTTCTTTTTTCCCGGTTCATGGTACATAGCCTGAAAGGTTAACAAAGCATACTCATGTATTTATAAACAATTCACTCAGGTATGGAAAGCAACCAAAGACAGGAACAGTTGATTGTTTTCACCCGATATCCGGAACCGGGAACAACAAAAACCCGCCTGGCCGGGTTATTGGGTGACCATGAAGCTGCTGCTGTCCAGAAAAAACTTACCGAGCATACTATACTGCAGGCAAGAAAGCTTCTGGAAATATATCCTGTTACCATCACTATCTATTTCCATGGCGGCAGCCGAGAAAAAATGCGGCAATGGCTGGGGGGTGATTTATTCTACCGAGAACAGGGAGGAGGTGATCTTGGCCGTCGCATGGACCATGCTTTTGCTGACGCTTTTAAGCAAAAATACCATAGAATAGTAATAATCGGGACAGACTGCCCGGGTCTTAAAGCAGGACATGTGAAAGAGGCTTTTGCTGCGCTCCGCAGAAATGACCTTGTTATGGGCCCTGCCACGGATGGTGGCTACTACCTGATCGGCTTGAGCCGGGCTGAAAGCTCTCTTTTTGAAAATGTTTCATGGGGCACTGAAACCGTACTGGCTGAAACCCTCAAAATTGCTGCAGAAAAAGGCTTATCCACAGACTTACTTGAAATATTAAGCGATGTCGACAGACCAGAAGACCTTAAGCATATCAATTATAATCCCGACCTATAATGAGGCGGGGAATATATCCATGTTTCTGCCGGAACTTCTTGCCATTCCTGGTGCAGAAGTGATTGTGGCGGACGGAGGCAGTTCAGACGACACGGTGGATAGGGCCAAGACTATGGGTGCCATTGTGTGTAGTGCTCCCCGAAATAAGGCCCTGCAAATGAATGCAGGCGCCAGAATTGCCCGCAGCGGAACCCTGCTTTTTCTCCATGCAGATACCAGGCTGGTATCTGGTTTTGCGGAAAAGATTCATCAGGCGTTGAGCCAGCCGGGTGTTGCCGCCGGTGCTTTCAGGCTGAAAATCGACGGTAAAAAATCCGGCCTGCGTGTCATAGAATGGCTTGTTAATATACGCTCAAGGGTGTTGCAAATGCCCTATGGGGATCAGGGGATTTTTGTCAGGGTCGAAATGTTTTCAGCTGTAGGAGGATTTCCAGCTATCCCCATTATGGAGGATTTTGAAATGATTAGGGAACTGAAACGAAAGGGGCGCATAAAAATTCTTTTACTGGCAGCTACTACTTCTCCACGGCGCTGGGAAAAACTGGGAATCCTGCGGACAACTTTTATAAACCAGATAATCATCATCGGCTACCTGCTTGGAGTAAAACCGCAAAGACTGGCAGAGTGGTACAGCAAAGCTAGATAAACAGGGATCGAGGGTGGAGGAAAAAATTATAATCGTTTGGAGGGGGAAATTTGAAGAAATTCCATAAAGATAAAATTTTGGTACGCCGCGCAAAGCTGGAGAACAATTCGCCTCACTTTTCACCCCTCATCGATTATATCTGGTTCGACTTCAAATTCAAGGATCTTGGTAGTATCGGGTTTTGCTTCTCTTTCCAGCCAGTTATCTATTGATGGCAGCATGATGGCCGGTTCCCTGGGAACAAAATAAGACCTGAGATCATTGTCTCGGATAAACAGCAAAATAGCCTTAGAGCTTTTTGAAAGGAATGGATAAGAAACTGAATTTTTGAGATATTTATTCGACCCAGAGATGTAGCTTGAAATGACAGCCAGGATGAGGCTGCTTAAAAAAATGCCTTTGATCACTCCAAACAAACCGCCAAAAACCCTGTCAAACCAAGCAGTAAGAGTTATATCCATTACCAGTTTCAGCCCCAATCCCACCAGCTTGATCAGGTAAAAGAAAACAACAAACAACAAAATATAAGTGATAAGGAATGCTGTATGGGTGTTATCAAAAAAAGGCAGGATCAGCCGATAAAACTCACTGTCAAAATAGCCGGCAAGCAGAAATCCGCCAAGCATGGCAAGCAGTGAAGAAATCTGCCGGATAAAGCCTATCCAGATGCCCCGGACCAGGAAAGCCAGAAAGATCAGAAGTATTAAAACATCAAACGCGGTTATCTTGGCCAGCCATTCCATATATATTCCAGAATCAGCAAGGAAAATAGGACAAAAATATATGATTAATAATTATAAATATATTACAACCATCTATTTTAAAAGAGCTTTTTTCGTTGTAAATAGCAAGTGATTTCTATGGATTTCCAGCCTGCTGTATTTTGGGGCAAGTTGAAAACACAAAGTTTATGAGTAACAAGCAGACCGATTTCCCCTTTTATGACTGTGTGGTTGCCGCTGACAGTTTTTCCTTTCTTCTGGCTCTGAAGTCAGAAGACTATTGTCACGTCCTGCAGTGTATCCTTATCGATCTCCTGAAATTTGACAAGAATTGCCGGGAGTCAGGAGAGGAAAAGGTTATTAAGCAATACCTGGCCAGCCAGGAACGGGAGTATTGGCACAAACTGACTTCGAAAAAACGAAAAAGGGAATGGCTTGGCGGCCGTTTTGCTGCCAAGTATGTTGCAGCTGAAATCCTTATCAGAGCAGGACATGAAGTTGAATGGTCAAGGTTGTCAGTATGTTATGATACTACTGGCAGACCTTTTCTTGCCGCGGATGACATAAATTCAGGCCTTCCTGATATTTCCATATCACATAGTGGCGATATGGCAGCAGCCATGGCTGTCGGCAGAGGACTTTGCGGCATAGACATCCAGAAGATTACGGACAGGGTCATCAAGGTTCGTCGCCGTTTCTGCAGCAAACGCGAGGAACAGATTGTAATCTCATTCTTCAGCAATTCCTCTGAGCGGCCGGCAACTCATCTGACAAAGCTCTGGGCGGCTAAAGAGGCTCTGCGCAAGGTTGAAAAAAACAGTATAGTACCCGGCTTCCTGGAACTTGAACTCAAAAGAATCAAAGCAATTCCAGTATCTGAGAATACTGCCTCCTGGAGATTCTCTTTTACCCGGAAACAAAGTGATTTGGCCAGCGATGTCGGCCGGAAAAATTACACCGTTGCGCTCAGCAGGATAGCAGATTATGTCTTGGCACTTGTAACAACCGATGATATTGTGGCATGAATCAATTCAGGAACACAGACATGGATATTAGAAAAAATTTATCCCAGGTAGATCTTTTCAACGGCTTATCATTGCAGCAGCTTGACGAGGTCGCCTCCATTGTTGCCGATAAAAAGTACAAGAAAGGCGAATTGATCTTTGCTGACGGTGATGATGGCATCGGTTTCTATATTGTGATCAGCGGCAGGGTCAAGGTATACAAGGTATCCCCTGATGGCAAGGAACAGATCATGCACATTTTTGGGCCGGGACAACCCTTTGCCGAAGTCCCTGTTTTTGAAGGGTCGCGATACCCTGCCAATGCCGATGCCATGGAGCCCAGCCGCCTCTTCTTTTTCCCCAAAAAGGCTTTCGTAGAACTCATCCATGCTAATCCCTCGCTTGCCATGAACATGCTGGCCTCGCTCTCGCAGCGCCTGAAACAGTTTTCCTACCTTATTGAATCCCTCTCCCTGAAAGAGGTCCCGGGGCGTCTCGCCTCCTACCTCTTATATCTGAGCGACAAGAACGGCAGCATAGATGAATTTGATCTCGACATTGCCAAGTCCCAACTGGCAAGTCTTCTCGGCACCATTCCAGAAACACTTTCACGGATTTTTACAAAGCTGTCGCAAAAGGAGCTTATCAGTATCAACGGTCCCAAGATAATGATCCTCGACCGAACAGGGCTAGAATACTTGGCCGAAGGCGAATCCAAACTCTAAAAAACATTATGCCTGAACTTCCGTCAGTAGAGGTTATCTGCAGAGGTCTTCAGCAGCATCTGCCAGGCCTCAGAGTCCTTCAAATAACAACCGGCAGCAAAAAACTGCGGCTGCCAATGCCCAGAAAGGATCTGGCCGCCTACATCAGAGGAGCACGGATTAAAGCAGTTGACAGGCGGGCCAAATTTCTGCTCATAACCATGGATAACGGGGCCCAGCTTATTATCCACCTTGGCATGACGGGCAGGCTGGGCATTTTTCCCAAAGACTGCCCAAAAGCAAAGCATGATCATTTCCATCTCCACCTTGATAACAGTACGCAACTTATATTCAATGATATAAGAAGGTTTGGCTTTATCCAGGTTCATCCTCCAGGCCTTGATTTTTGTCACACAATGTTAGCAAATCTTGGCCCGGAACCTTTTGGGCAAGATTTTACACCCCAGCACCTGCAAAAAATGGCGGCAGGCAAAAACAGGCCCCTTAAAAATTTTCTCATGGACAACCGGGTTGTTGTTGGCATAGGCAACATATATGCCTGTGAAATCCTTTTCCATGCCGGCCTGAATCCCAATAAAAGGGTTTGTAGCCTAACGAAAAAACAGTGGACAGAAATTGTCAAAAGCAGCCGTTATGTTCTTGAAAAAGCAATTAAAAGTGGCGGTACCACCATCAGCGACTTTGTCAATGAAAGCGGCAAAAGTGGCTATTTCCAGTTGGAACTGCAGACTTACGGCAGGCAGGGCAAGCCCTGCGGTTGCTGTGCAACACCCATAAACAAAATAACCATGGGAGGCCGCTCAACATTTTTCTGCCCGAAATGCCAGAAATAAGCAAAAGGTACAATATTGGCTTGAAGTCAAACAGGTTTTCACCGGCCTGTTCTAAAGGGGTTTTATCATTCTCAGCTGCCGTCATTATGCATAATTATCTATGGGTCATGACTAGAACAGCACTATCCCGGCTTGCCTGTTACGCCATCGCGTAATATCTGCTTCTTATTGCTGAATGTTGGTTTTTCAATAAACCGGCACCAGTCCATATCCCTGATGCTGGTAGCCGACAAGAGATATCCAGCCATTGCCGACATGCTTGATCTCCGGAAGAATACTTGCCCTAGCCACTCCCATAATATCGACGGCAAAAAGACATATTTCAAGTTTTATACCGTCTTTGGCCATGGCTGAAACGGTTTCGGCAATTTTTGCCATCATCTCCTTGTCTTCCGGAGACATACCGTCAGTATTGGTTGATACAAGTTTGACGGCAGGGCCGATAAAAACAAGCACAAACTCAGGATTCGCCGTAACATTTTTCACGGCTTCATCCTTGTGCATCTGGTGGATTAGGCCAAGTGCTACAGCCAGACTCTTCGGTTTGCCTGAACGAACATCCACCACGGCCTTGAAAGACTTTAATCCCTGCAGGAAATCATATTCTCCAGCAGGTGCGGCATTGACCGCCATCAGGATAACAGCACTTACATACAAAAACATGCCGGCAAACAGAATAACTTTCTTTTTCATCTTTTTCGCCTCCATTGGAAAGTTAAGATTACTTCATGCTGCGGATGCGGATATCTATGTCAGGAGCATTTTCAAGCAGCTGCACAATTTTCAAAGTTTCGGTTTCACCGTAGTGATACGGATAAAGCACCCTGGGTTTGAAGGCTAAGGCTGCATCTGCCACCATTTCAGGAGTCATGGTATAGGGCAGATTCATGGGCAGAAAAGCATAATCAATGCGTTTAAGCTCTTTCATTTCCGGTGTATTTTCTGTGTCTCCTGCAATATAAACTCTTGTATGACCAAATGTCATAACATAGCCGTTGCCCTCCCCTTTTGGATGGAATACCTGGCCGGTATCACGCTTATGGACAAGATTGTAGGCCGGGACCGCTTCGACTTTTATTCCTTCAATATCCTGGACATCCCCGTTTTTCATAATGATTCCGCCTGGAACGGTCTTAGCGCCTATCTCTGTCAGGACCAGTATTGTTTTGTCTGTGCGCACCTGTTCCAAGGCAGCCGGATCAAGATGGTCGCGGTGATGGTGGGTAAGCAAAATAATATCAGCTTTCGGCAGCCCGTTATAATCCGCAACCTTGCTGTAAGGGTCAATATGGATGACTTTCCCGCCATAGACGATCATAAGTGTGCCGTGGCCCAGAAAAGTAATTTCTAGGTGCCCGCCCGATGTGCTGATAACATCCTTTTCAAACTGTTCCTGTCCGTATGCTGGAATAATTGAGAAAAAAACAAGGAATACCGTGGCGGAAACGATGCGCATCATAGCTTTATCTCCCTTGGCAAACGGTGAAAAAAGAAGCGTGTGGAAGTAAAAGTATACTGAAATGACTAGAAAAAAGAGCAGAAAAAGTCAAGAGAAAAGTAGGAAAATCCAAACAAATTACGGCAATATTTCTGTTACGCCTAAAATAAATAACCTGTTTGTTTTATTCATATAATTACCCGAATCTGCTCACAGGATGAAGCCCGATCCTGGCCAACCCCCCACAGAGGACCCAAAATTGTCATTTTCCCTTTATTTCTCTCCAAATCACAACCGTAAAGGAAGCAGACTGAAACATCATTCAGACATAATTTCATACCAACCTGTTGATATTATTTGACATAAGAAAAAAGCATGAGGGCCTGCCCATTCTAAAGTTTGTTAGGCACGATTATTGCTTCATAAGTATTAGGAACATTATTGAACTATTACAAAAACCACCAGAGGAGAAAACCATGGATGCAATAGATAAAGTAAGAATGATGGCAGAGCTGTCTAAAGATCATTGCGACCTGAACCATGGCCCCGGTATCAGCAACAAGAACATTCCGGCAGCTGATTATATTGTGATGCCTTTTGGCTACAAAGAGGCGGAAGACACAGAAGTTGCCGTGCGGGAATTGATCATTCCCGTTTGTTATGAGTGTGCCCTGGCTCTGAAAGGGGATGATTGGACACTGCTCTATTGTTTTGAATGTGCTGAAAGCCGCTGGGTCTACCGTAAATTTGCCAAGAACTGCTACCGCCACCATATTCTTTGGTTGCGGGGCTGCCCGGATTGCTCCCATGAATTCGGCGGGTTGTATTTTTCCGACATACCCTTCCATTACAGTTCAGCACACCTTGGGATCAATGAGATCAGGTTTGCAGTTTAAAGGCACCCTAACCACCTGAACACGATCAATATATTTGTAACTCGCGGCTCTCAGTCTAATCCTTGCAGCCCCTGACAAGGTCTTTTTTTCAGAAATCGTTGCTCCTTTTTTCCTCCTTTTCAGCAACAAAAAATCTGAATGTCTGCAATCCTTCTTGTTCCCAATACAAAACAATATTATATCAAACTATAATTCTTAAATTTTTTTTTGGGTTAGAGAGGCATGCACCATTTCAACTGTGTGGCAACAAATTATCACCCACCTGAAGGATATGGTAAATGAGTCAAACTTTTGATCTGTGGAAACTGATAGCCGGGTTGGGAATTTTTCTCTTCGGCATGTCCATGGTCGAATATGCTCTCAGGATTCTGTCAGGCAGGGCTTTCCGGCGCCTGATCAGGCAGTACACCGATGGACGCATCAGGTCAATTGGCAGCGGTACTCTTGTTACCGCCCTCCTGCAGAGCAGTTCAGCGGTATCCCTCATGGTCCTGGCATTTGTCGGGGCCGGGGTCATGAGCATGCAGAATGCCATCGGGGTGATCATGGGCTCAAATATAGGCACAACCCTGACCGTATGGATTGTCGCCATTGTCGGTTTCAAAATGAAGATTGAGGCCTTTGCTCTCCCTTTCATTGGGCTTGGTGGCATTGGTATCATCTTCTGTGATTCAACGGATAAACCTTACCAGGTCTGCCGTCTCCTTATCGGCTTCGGGTTTCTTTTTCTCGGGCTTGATTACATGAAGAGCAGTGTTGAAAACGTGGGACAAAATTTTAACTTGAGCATGGTTCCTGATTACGGGCTCTGGGTTTACCTTGTAGCCGGAACGCTGCTGACTGCCATTATGCAGGCCAGCGCCGCCAGTATCGCGATTGTGCTGACCGCATTGCATAGTGGCCTGATTACTTTTGATATCGGGGTGGCCATGGTTATCGGGGCCAATGTGGGCACAACCATTACTGTCATTCTCGGCTCCCTTGGCGGCATACCTGCAAAAAAAAGGGTCGCCTTCAGCCATCTGATCTTCAATGTGGCCACCGGCATTGTCGCTTTTGTGAGTATAAAAGGACTGGTCCTGTTTATAATTCACTTTGTTGATATACAGACCAATGATGTCATGGGATTGGCACTTTTCCACACTATATTTAATATTCTTGGTGTAATCCTTTTCTTTCCCTTTGTCGGAAAACTGGCCAACCTGCTTTATAAAATCTATCCTGACCGCAAACCCATCCTTACAGCCTATATCAACAATACCCCGACTGAAGTAATTGAAGCCGCTACCTCTGCACTGCGGAATGAAATTATCCACCTCCTGCACGAATGCCAGACATATGGCTTAAGGCTTCTTAAGATTGACAGGAAGCTCGTGTTTGAAGATGCTCTGCCTCTGGAGAAAAGCGCCAAGAAAAAGCTCACGTTAGATAGTCTGTATGAAAACATAAAATTGCTGCATGCAGAGATCTTTGCCTACTACTCCAAACTCCAAAACCAGAAACTGGAAGTGGCAGAAGTCAAGGAACAGGAGCGCTTGATTTTCTCCTCCCGGAATATTATGAATTCGATCAAGAATTTCAAGGGAATAAGAAACGATCTGGATGAGTTTGACGGTTCGGAAAATGTCTTCATGAATGATCAGTACAATATGTTCCGCAAGCGCTTACATAAACTTTATCATGAGATGAAAGGCATACAGAAGCTTGAAAACAGGGAGGAGCAGTACCACATTCTGCTGAAAACCTTTGTCAAGATCGAAGAGGCTGATAAGAGGTGCATTAAGCAGACAATCAGTGCTGTAGCAGAAGGCAGGATCCAAGAATTGGAAATCTCCACCATGCTGCTGGTGAACCGGCTTTTTACCCAGGCCTGCCGGCTGCAGATTTTCAGCCTCAAGGACCTGCTTCTCACCCAGGAGCAGATCAGCAACTTTGACCGGGCCCTTGACATGAAAGAAATTATTGAGGAGGAAAAGTTAAAGGAAGCGTAATATCTTTAAAATCATTACTGGCCTATATCGTAAGAACAACTTTTCCCCGGGCATGACCTTTTTCCATATATTCATGGGCCTCTTTTGCGCTTTCCAATGGATACGTTCTGTCCAGGACAACCCTGATCCTTTCCTCTTCTATCTTTTGCTTCAGCCACAACAGGTCATCCCTTTTCGGCATGACTGAAACAAATCTGCATTTTTTGCCGGGCAGGAAAGCAGTCAGCAAGCTGAAAAAAATCTTTTTCACATCCGGTACAATGGTGATGAACATGCCGCCCGCTGTAAGGACTTGCCTACTTTTGGCAAAATCCAGATTGCCTACAGCATCAAAAATAACATCATAGGCTCGATTCTGTCTGGTAAAATCCTCCCCCGTATAATCAATTACATTCTCTGCCCCTAATGAAACAACCATATCTCTATTGCGCCGACTGCAAATCCCGGTGACCCTGCCTCCTAAAATTTTTGCTATCTGGACAGCATAAGTTCCAACTCCTCCGGAAGCGCCGTTAATTAAAATTTGCTGATTTTGCTGCAGGTGTGCTTTACGCTGCAGAACCTGCAGGGCTGTCATGGCAGAACCGGGTACTGCTGCAGCCTCAATATATGTGAGGTTTGCCGGTTTTTTGCAAATATACTTTTCTTCTGTCGTTACAAGCTCGGTATAACCACCCTGTCCGGTCATAATATTGACCATGGCCATCACCTCATCACCAGACTTGAAAGCCGTGATATTTTTCCCTGTTTCCTTAACAATTCCAGCAATATCAGTACCCAGAATCTTAGGAAATCGTCTGCCGGTTATGAGCTTGAATTTGCCCTTTCTGATCTTCCAGTCAATGGGATTGACCCCGGCTGCCTTCACTTCAATGAGGAGTTTATTCGGGCCCTGCCTGGGGTCGGCCACAATTGCTTCCTGCAAAACTTCAGGAGGGCCGTATGAATTGATAATTATTGCCCTCACATGGATTACCTTTTGGTAAAGTGCGGCTTGGCCAGGGAGAGAAAGACAGCAGAAGAGATACCAGCTGCCCCAAACACCATGCACATAACCATTATCTGGTACCGGGCCGCGATAAGCGGTGAAACACCGGATAATATCTGGCCGGTCATCATGCCGGGAATTGAGACAAGTCCCACAGCAAAAAGCGAATTGGTAATGGGAATAAGCGAGGCCCTGAATGCTATATTGCGGGCCTGATTATACTCTATATCCCGGCCAATTTCGGCCTCCAACCTTTCTGCGGCCAGGCTGACGCTGTTCATGGCATTGGCAAAGATCATTCCGGCAAGCGGGATAAAATAATTGGGCCAGTACCACGGCTTGAGGTTTAATACGCCCTGGGTCACGAGAATAAGTGTTGTCAGGCCTCCTACCAGCAAGGATATAAGGGCCTTGGGGTAGAGAACCATCTGTTTGTGTTTTACGGTGCGCAAGGCGATCCAGCTGGCGATACATACCATGACAGTGAGCACTGCCAGCACGATCCAGACACTCTCTGCGTCGAAAATGTACGCCAAAAAGTAGCCGATCATCAAAAGCTGGACCAGCATTCTTGAAACGCCATAAATCCCGTTACGGTGCTCCTTGGACCACAGGTACAAAATCACTATAACGATAAAAACGGGAATAAAGGTAAGTGCCAGAGAAAATATCGGTATGACTTGAAGTGACTTATTCATGGGAGATATGATCAGAAAAGGAAAATAAATTCTCTACCACCAGCATGGTAAATTTATGATGCACTTTTCAGATCACTATAGCACCAATCAAAAATTTTAAATATCTGATTATGCCACCTTATCTAATATGCGGATGGTGCGAGTGAAAAAAAAATGCCCTGCTCAATACAGCAGGGCATTTTTAATTAGATTAGATAATACGCGGTTTAAAGCTTTACAACATTTGCTGCTGCAGGTCCTTTAGCGCCTTCGACTATGTCGAACTTTACGCGGGCGCCTTCATCAAGTGATTTGAAGCCATCAGCCTGGATAGCTGTGTGATGGACGAAAACGTCCTTGCCGCCATCCTGCTCGATAAAGCCAAATCCCTTTGCATCATTAAACCACTTTACTGTACCTTCTGACATCTTTACTACTCCTTTAATACGGGTTCCTTGGGGAACCACTTCTTTGATAGGGCCCCGGCATATTTCGTGTTGCCGGGTTGGCAGTCGTAGATTCTAAGCCCTAAAAACAAAAAACCGCACTCTCGTAAGTGACAGTGCGGTGGTCTTTCGTAATTTTGCCTACAAATACTTACTGCACGTGAACTGGTTTGGAATATAAACATTTCACGCTATAATAGCAAGCTATTCTTTTTCCTTCCCCAAAAACCCGTCTAAAAAACCAATTTTCAGGTAGGTTTCCCTGAGGTCTCCTCAAATTTCATTTTACGATGATCCTTGCCTGTGAAGAAATTTATCCATGAGGATGTCCGGTGGAGCGAAGTGTCCCGGGCCGGAATTGGTTGAGCAGTAAAGGTTACATGCTGCCTGACCCCTTTCATGTTGTGGTACACCTTTACCCAGTAACACCGTTTTTTCCCCGGAAACACTTCACAATACCCTTCAATACTGCCGCCACAGGGTCCGTTCTGCAATTTCTTGGGGCACCCTGACTGGTAACAGAGAAAGCCGCAGGCATAAAGGGTACAGTCGCCACACATGTTGCAGCCGTATAGCGGTCGTTTTGAGACATATTCCAGTAGCCACAAAAAACCATACCAAAACCTGCTTGTGCTGCAGAAATGGCAGAAACGCCCTGTCATCTTAAACAGCGGGCCCTGGGGAACATAGACCAACCAGTCAATAAAGTAGCTGAACAAGTAGGTTAGAGAAGGAAAATGCTTCAAGGCCACCGGGGCAGGTTCACTGCTGTTAAGGCTGTTTTGCGGGTCTTTTTGAAAATAATAGAATTGGGGGGCTGACCCGTCAGAGTAATCCAGCTCGGCCACAAAATTTTGCCACTCTTCCTCCAAACCCTCTTTCTCATCAAGTATCTTCTTTGTTTCAGAAAAACTAATTGTCGCACTGCCCAAAAGAGCTCCCTGGTATCCCAAACCTTTCAATACTGAAAGGGTCTTCACAGTTCTCCTTACCGCAGGCTTCCACTCAGGCTTTTTCTCATTTAGCATGCGCAGCAGAGAACCTGGCATTTTAACACCTGGAATGGCCCGTGCCTGGATCATGCCCGCTGTCTGCATGTCAGCCGTATAAACATTTGCCACCAGAGGGGCAGTAATTTTATTGAGTGTGCAAAACTGAATCAGCTCGTCAAATTTTCTCAGGTCATACCCTATCTGGCTCACTATAAAATCTGCGCCCAGGCTGATTTTACGCCGAAGTTTTTCATATTGCCATATCTGTTCGCTTTCAAAATGTTTAAAGGGGTTAATTACACACCCTTTGGCAATATCTGTTAATTCCAGTAAATCCGCCAGGAGCATGAGAAGTTGCACACTGTCTATATCATAAACGGGCTTTGCATTTTTAGCCTCAATCCTCAATGGATAATCACCGGAGACAAAAACAAACTGCTGTACCCCTGCCCGGATATATTTCTGCAGCCGGTCCATAACGGTTTTCCTGTCATGAAAAGTCAGGGCCAGGGAAATAATCGGTTCGCCGTCTGCAGCAAGAATATCCTCAGCCAAACGCAAGGAAGAAAATTCCTGTTTGCATGTTGGACGATCGGAGAGAAAAAAAGTTTGTATCCTGCCATCCTGTAGAGCATCTTTGGCATAATTAATAAGATTATTATAGTCCTGCTCTGCAGCTGCAAAATGGGGCAGCAGATTATAGCACAACGGAAAGGAGCCGCTAGTGGACAGTTTTCGTAAAAAGTTCATTGTAACTACAGATAATAGAGTTTTTTCAATTATAGCGCATTAACCTATTGTATATTCATAATTTTTTCTATACTGTTTTTTCAGACTGAACTGGTCCATCAGGCTCAATACCTGCATTTCAAGGCAGTAGTTTATACCCAATAAAGGAGTTTATGCCTCCCGTAAGGGATGCTTATCTGAAACGACGAGTCTTAAATATCACAGGAGGATGGGCTATTTACCAGTAACTACTGTTAGGACACCGCTCTATAATCCATGCATATTCCCGTTCTATCACAAAAAATTTGGCCATACCTGATCACAGCAGTTCACTTTTTTGCCACTGTGGGAACTGCTATTCATATTTTATACAAGAAGCGTGACACAAGGGCTGCTGCGGGCTGGCTCGGGCTGGTCTGGTTTGC
>JAFDCT010000289.1 GCA_019312695.1 Deltaproteobacteria bacterium
GAAATGGCTGTAATCCCCGGCTGTGATGAGTTCTGTTTTCTCTCCACCTGCAATCGTGTCGAGGTCATTTTTATCTCTCCCACAGCCGAGGAAACCGAAAGAAAGATCCGTGATTTTCTCTTTAACAAAAGCATGAGCTATGACGAGGCCGGCAAGTATGTTTATCTGCATCAGGGAGAGGCGGCAATAGAGCACCTGTTCAGGGTTGGCGCCAGCCTTGACTCCATGATCGTCGGAGAACCGCAGATATTGGGGCAACTGAAGCAGGCTTATAGGGACGCAACGGAACGGGATGCCACCGGTATGATATTGAACCGGCTGATGCACAAGGCGTTTTCAGTTGCCAAGCGCATCAGGACAGAGACAGACATCGGCTCCAGCGCGGTTTCCATCAGCTATGCTGCCGTTGAACTGGCAAAAAAAATATTCGGCAACTTGAAAAATAAGAGAGCAATGCTGGTTGGCGCTGGTGAAATGGCCGAACTGGCAGCCCAGCATCTCATGAACCAGGGGGTCGCCGAAGTTGTTGTGGCCAACAGAACTTTTGAACGGGCAGTCAACCTGGCCCGTTGTTTCAACGGCAAGGCGGTATCCCTGGATGAGCTCATTCCCCAGCTCGAACAGGTGGATATCATGATCAGTTCGACCGGTTCTCCCGACATTATCCTGCACAGCAGTGATGTCAAACCGCTCATGCGTCAGCGCCGCAACAGCCCGCTTTTTCTAATCGATATTGCCGTTCCCCGTGACCTTGATCCCAAGCTGAATGATCTGGAAAATGTCTATCTCTACGGTATCGACGATCTCACCCAGGTGGTGGATATCAACAAGGCGGAAAGGGACAAGGAGGCATTGCGGGCTGAGCGCATAGTAAGCGAGGAAACTCTCAAATTCATGTTGTGGCTCGGTTCCATGGAGGTCACCCCGACAATTGTCGCCATCCGTCAAAAGGCAGAGGCAATACGCAAGGCTGAACTGGAAAGGACTCTTTCAGGCATGAATAGCCTGACTGAAAAGGAAATGAAGTCACTGGACAAAATGACCTCTGCCATGATGGATAAAATTCTGCATCATCCTATCGTCTATCTGAAGAAGAATGATGACTCCATCAAGGATAAAAAGGTAAAACTTGCCCTGATCCGTAAGTTTTTCAATCTGGACCAGGAGAACTCAAATTAGTCTCTGTTGCGTCCTCTTATACTCATGGACAGAAAGTCCAAACAGCCTCTAATTGCCGAAGAGAATTTTATGGTTGAGCATTCGGAAGAGATACCCGAGGTCGCTTATCACAGCAGTCTGTACTATCTCACAGAAGATCCTGAGGGGCCCGCTCTTAGGCTCGATGTGGATGATACACTTCCTCTGAAACTGGCCGTTGCCGAACGCTACCGGACAATAATTCTCCGAGACCTGAAATCACAAAACCGAGATAAAAGAATATACAGGGGGGTGGCACGCTGCAGTGTGAACTGGCAGCGGCTGCTTAAATTCTGCACCAGGGAGAATATGGAGATTGCGACATATAGGGTTGAAATTGCAGCAGGGCTTCAATCTTTTTTGCAGCATGAACTGGCTGATGTGCAGAGCGGTAGACGCTCTTCATGTGTAAATTGTCCGGTTCAGGAGATTGAGAAACTGGCAGGCTCCCTGGGTCTCTTAAAGGCTGACCTGCCGGAAGGATGGCAGGTGTTGTGTCCAATTAAATAAGTTATTAGCGTGAAGCAGCTGGGATGAGATATGCCATGGGAAAAATAATTTTTAATTTTGCTTAATGAATTCAACATTGTTTTTATTTTAGGTACCTTAACAGTCGGTATCTTGCATTTTTGACACCGTACTGAACATGGACCTGGCGCCGTTAACCATGGCAGGGTCCAGCATGACCCCCCTGTGCTCCTCATTTTCGCCTGCCTCCAGTAAGATTGTCCCGTCCGGCCCGACTATCATGGAATGCCCGCCGAAACTGGTTCCGTCCGTTGTGCCGCAGCGATTGACAGCCACGACAAACATCTGGTTTTCTATGGCCCGGGCCTGGATAAGTATACGCCAGTGACTGACTCTGGCTGCCGGCCATTGCGCGGGGACCACGAGGAGATTTGCTCCCAGTGCAGTCTGGCTTCTCAAGAGTTCAGGAAATCGCAGGTCAAAACATACCATGCCGGCAACAGGTCCCAAAGGAGTCTGGATGGGGCAGGGATTGTTACCGGGTGTAAAGAAGGAATCCTCAGCCATGGGACTGAATAGTTGCTGCTTGCGGTATGTCCCGGTAATACCTGCGGGTCCGACTATATAGAGTGTGTTGTAATAACGGTTGTCTGAAAATTCGGGCAGGGAACCGGCCAGATATAGTTGATGTTCTGAGGATAACTTTTGTAATGTTTCCAGGAGTTCCGGCATTTTTTTCACGAGTTCCGGAAGCTTTTCGTAAGCAAAGCCTGTGGCCCATAATTCGGGCAGAACTATAATACCTGGTGAGATTTGTTTGTTGGTTGAGGAGATTTCCAGAAGACCCTGGTGAACCGCGATAAGGTTTTTTGCAATATCCCCACTGTGGACGTCAAATTGCAAAAAACCAGCAAAAAAAGGAGATGAAACCAATGTAGTGTCTGACTTCATTCTGCAAAATTATGCTTCTTTTATAATATTGGCAAGGGCTTTTTCTGCCAAGAAGCCCACTGTATCTTCAGCAAAGCTGTGGTTGAGGTAGTACTTTACCCGGCAGTTGTCGGCGAGGAGCTTCTTTAGGCCGGGAACAGCTTCTTCTGCCTGGAGCAGACCAAGGGTCCGTGCAGCCAGGCCGCGGACTACTGCATCAGTGGAATCAAGATAAGGCAGCAGGAAGGTTCCGGCGTTTTTTTCTCTAAGCAAAACTGGCCTGGCCTGGGCCAATCTGCCGAGACCCCACATAAGGCCCCGTTGCAGCAGTTCAAGCTCCAGAAAAAAACCCTCTTCCCGCATATAGGCAACAAGAATATGAGCATATTCCTCTGCCAGCCCCCGGTGACAGGCCATGATCTCTCCCAGGGCCTCAGGCGCGCCCCAGCCAATACCGCCGGATTCATCATTCAAACTCCACATGAGCCTGCGCATCACAATCCGGGCTGACTCCATATCGCGGTCGGCGAGATCAGAAACAATGGGGCCCAGGGTAATTATGGCATGCCAGCGGACGTTTTCATCGTTGCTGCATAAAGCGCCGATGAGCGCACTAATGACGCTGGAGACAGGTAACTGCCGCAACTGCTTTATTACAGATCCAATATCGGATGATCCCAGCAGTCTGCTGATGCGTCGCTTTTCCCGGATGCTCATCAGATAAAGTCTTGATTGGGCCTCACTCTTCGGTTTGGGTAATAACTGCTTGGCCTATCCTCTTGCCCATTTCAACGCACTCCTGCAGATCTGTATGGGATGGGACATATTTGAACCTCAGTCCCGGCTCGACAATATCAAATTTCATTTCTTCCATGGCAGCATTCATGAGCTTGACCGCTTCACCGGACCAGCCGAAAGAGCCGAAGGCAGCACCGATTTTATTGGTCGGCTTCAAGCCCCGCATGTACATAAGGAAGCCGGCCATCCGCGGCAGCATGCCGTTGTTGAGGGTGGCGCAGCCGAGTACCACGGCCTTGGCATTGAGCACATCGGTCATGACATCACTGCGATGTGTAACAGCAAGGTTGATGAGCTTGACGCTGACACCGGTCATGTTGATCCCTGTGGTAATAGCCTTGGCCATCATCTCTGTTGATTGCCACATGGTATCATAGATCACCAGTGCCTTCCGTTGGCCCTTGTTCTGGCTCCAGTCAGCATAGGCCTGGATTACATCCTTGATATGTGAGCGCCATATAACCCCATGATCAGGTGCGATCATATCAATCTCAAGCCCCATTTCCTGGACCTTGGCCAGAAGTTTTCGGATCAGGGGGGAATACAGGGTCAGGATGTTGGCATAATACTTGGCAGTCTGCTCCATGAGCTGCGAGAAGTCGACTTCGTCATCAAAGCGTTCACTGGTGGCATAATGCTGGCCAAAGGCATCACTGGAAATAAGGACCTTGTCCTCCTGCAGATATGAGAACATGGAGTCCGGCCAGTGCAGCATCCTGGTTTCAAGAAAATGTACTGTCTTGGAGCCGAGGCTGATTGTCTGACCGTTTTCAACCGCTTCAAGGGGCCAGTCCTTGGGATGGAAATGTTCGTTGATAGCCTTCAAACCCATTCTCGAACAGAAGATTTTTTCCGGCTTTATCAGCTCGACCATTTCGGGAAGTGCGCCAGAATGGTCCATCTCCACATGATTTACGATGAGATAGTCGATCTTGCTTGGGTCGACGAGCTGCTTTATATGATGAACCAGGTCTTGCATGTGGCTTTTCTTTACAGTATCGAAAAGGGCAATCTTCTCATCCTTGACCAGGTAAGCATTATAGGTTGTTCCTTTGTAGGTGGAATAGCCGTGAAAATCCCTGACATTCCAATCAATGGCACCTACCCAGAAAATATTATTTTTTATTTCAAGGGATTTCATATTGTCTCCTTGTACATGTTGATGTCTGAATTTCAGAACTGCTGCTGTAGCGGGAATATTCCGGTTGCCGGCACAACTACGAAGATCATCCCGGCAGAGATATGAATAAAAGAAACTACAGCAGGCAGGCTGTAGTCTACTCTTTAACCGGCAAGGTAAAAAGCCGCTGGCCCAGTTCATTATCAAGCATGAACAGGCCGTTGGCATCCTTGCCTATAAGTTTCAGCTTATCCACCAGGGTACCAGCTGTATCCTCCTCTTCAACCTGTTCGGACACAAACCACTGCAGGAAAATGTTGGTGGCATGATCCCGTTCATCCAGGGCAAGGTTGACAAGGTTGTTTATCAGGCCTGTAACCTTTTGCTCATGGGAAAGGACATTTTCAATTGCATCAAGCGGTGATTTCCATTTAGAGGGCGGGCCTTCAATAGGTGTAAGGATGACGCGGCCGCCGCGCTCACAGACAAAGTCAAACATTTTCATGCCATGAAAAAGTTCTTCCTGGGCCTGCTGACGCATCCAGTTCGAAAAGCCGCCAAGGCTGATCGACTCAAAATATGTAGCCATGGACAGGTAAAGATAGGAGGAATAAAGCTCAGCATTGATCTGCTGGTTAATGGCCTTTTCCATTTTTTTGCTCAGCATAACAACTCCTTCTAATAAAGTTATCAGCTATCAGCTGAAATTTATTGATAATTTCTTAATAAAAGACTGTTACTGAATGTTTTGAGCTCTCTCAGCTCTTCCAGAGTCCGTGCAGATTACAGTACTCCCTGGCGCTGACCTGGGCTGCCTCAACCTTAAAGACCGCTTCGGGAGTGTCGCCTGGATTTAAAAACTGTCTGTAGGCGGTATTATCAGCTATAAGCTCAATCCATTCGATGTAATGTTTTTCCTCCATCGGATGGGGTACACTGCCGACTGAAACCTTATAGCCGCCATCAATCTTCTGGATAACCGGCACATGCTTTTCTTGCGCTGCATCAACGGTATTTTCGACCTGCAGGGTCATATTCTGACCACAGCAGACCAGGGTGCCCTGACCACCATGAAGAACTTCCACGATGTTGCCGCAAATGTCACATTTGTATACTTCAAGTTTCTTTGCCATGTTAGACCTCCTTTTTGTTAAGTCTCAAAAAAATATTCATAGAACTATTTTATGTGCAATTTAGTAGTTTTCCCCCAGCAGTTCAAAATGAGCCTTGGCATGTGCACAGGCAGGGCATTCATCAATAGCTTCCTCGCCCTCATGCAGGTAACCGCAATTACGGCACCTCCATGTGACCTTGGTTTCACGTTTAAACACGCGGTCAGCTTCAATGTTGGCAGCCAGGTCCTTGTATCTCTTCTCATGCTGTTTTTCAGCAACAGCTATGGCCATGAATATCCCTGCTATATTCTTAAATCCTTCTTCCATGGCTGTTTTGGCGAATTCAGGATACATGGTTAAGTGCTCGTAATTTTCACCCGCAGCCGCTTCATGCAGATTTTCAAGGGTGGTGCCAATTACGCCGGCCGGGAAGCTTGCATTGACTTGGGCTTCACCACCCTCAAGGAGCTTGAATAATCTTTTGGCATGCTCTTTTTCCTGGCTGGCTGTTTCTTCAAAAATAGCACTTATCTGGACGAATCCATCCTTTTTTGCCTGGGAAGCAAAATATGTATACCGGTTGCGTGCCTGAGATTCACCGGCAAAGGCGGTAAGAATATTCTTCTCTGTCTGGGTTCCTTTTAATGTGGTCATGTTCCCTCCTTATACGAATGATAAAAGATGCAAAATTGAGAATGGTTCCTAATATCAGTGAATCTAAAATCTGGCAAGGAAAAATTAAAAAATATAATAACTAAAGCAGATAGCTTTTAAGAAATTACATTATATTTTGCCTGGGCAAGAAACATTTAAAGAATGGGGTACTATACAATAAAAAAAATCATTTTTAAATTATTGTCTGAAGTGTAATAAGAGTTTTTAAGGGATACCCTTCAGTTGATTACTGGTTAATGGTTACCAGGCCCTGTTGAGCACCAGAATGGTATTTCATATCTGCAGAAATTTTGATTGCTGCACTGCAAGTACATCTGATATGTCAGCAGGTTCAAATGGTAAAAGGGAAAACATCCTTTTTTCCAGGTCCTGGCAGCGGGTATAATTTTTCTTGATAGCAAGGCATCGGGTTTCATTATTCTTGCCATAACGCTCAAGGATATATTCCAGACGTTCCTTGAGGCTCACAACCTGGTCATGATTCACCCTTTTATCTGCATAGTAGACGATTTCTTTTTCGGCAAAACCATATTCCGGTTTATACGTCTTCAGTATCACATGTTCGGCAATTATATCAGCTATTGAATTCAGGTTATGCGCCAGGCATATTTCAAAACCCTTGGCAGCATGGTCCTCATTATTATCGAGACAGGCTGTCTTTCCTATGTCATGCAGTAGGGCTCCGGCAATAACCGTTTCCATTGATAAGTAATGCCCGGCTGCAATCAGCCCTTCTGTGATGACCTCTGCAACCCGCGCCACAATAATGGAATGATCCTTGATATTGGGCAGCATATGGTACTGCCTCATAAGACCAAGACATTCCTTTACATCAGGTGTACCGGCTTGGTTAGTTGAATACATGATTAGTTCACCTGCTTGGTTTACGGCTCAATTCATGCACAGCATCAATAA
>JAFDCT010000290.1 GCA_019312695.1 Deltaproteobacteria bacterium
AAATAACAAGGGAATTTGCTGTTGCACATAAAGTTCATGTGGTCTTAAAAGGCGCCGATTCCCTGGTATGTGACCCTGATGGCAATCTGGCGCTAAACCCCACCGGTAATCCAGGCATGGCCTGTGGCGGCATGGTCGATGTACTTAGCGGTATCATTGGAGGTTTTCTGGCCCAGGGGCTGTCACCATGGCAGGCAAGCTGTCTCGGCGTATACAGCCACGGCCTGGCAGCTGACCGGCTGGCGGCAGATGTTTCTGCAGGTTACCTGGCCTCTGAAGTTGCACATGAACTTCCCTACGCGCTGGAAGATTTACGATACTGAACAAAATGATTCTATTTCAGAAATTCTAATTGTAAAGATAATGGAACATGAGGAGAAATTAATTATGCTGACAGCTAAAGATATTATGACAACCGATGTGATAACCGTACAGAAGGATACCTCAGTCAAGGAACTTGCGGAAATTCTCTGGAAGAACAAGATAAGCGGTGCTCCTGTCCTGGACGAGAACGGCAGTGTGGTCTCAGTGGTGACGGAAAGTGATCTCATAGATCAGAGAAAAAAAGTACATATTCCGACCATGATAAGCATTCTCGACTCAGTGATCTTTCTTGAAAGTTCCAAGAAAACGGAAAAGGAGATCAAAAAAATGGCGGGGAATACGGTTCAGGACATTTGTGCCATGGAATTGGTGTCTGTAACAGAAGATACCGGGCTGGATGAGATTGCCACCATTATGTCAGAGAAAAATCTGCATACCCTGCCGGTCCTGAGGGATGATAAACTGGTAGGCGTTATCGGCAAAAGTGACATCATCCGCTCTATGGCAAACTAAAAAAACACAAAATCAAAACAACTTCATCTGTCTTGCAGCTGTTTTTTTCTTTCGGATCTTCTTTTGCGCTGCCCGCTCATAAAGTGAAGCTGGAATCTCTTTAATAAAGGGGGAGGCCGGCCGGTTACGGTAGCTGCCGAAAATCAACCTTGTTGCAGCAGATGTCAGAATGAGCGAGTCCTGGGCCCGGGTCATACCGACATAGAACAGACGCCTTTCCTCCTGCAGGGATGTTGGCGCGGCTGAAGCGCCAGCGGCCGCTTCTTTTTTTCCCCAAGACATTTCACAGGGAAAGAGTCCCTCCTCCATTCCCGTGATAAAGACAACCGGGAATTCAAGCCCCTTAGAACCGTGTATGGTCATAAGGGTTACGGCCTCTGCCTTTTCATCATAGACGGTTCCAGTCTCATTTTTTCTTAAATAGGCAGCAAATTCCTTCAGATCTTTGCCAAACGAACCGGCAAGCTCTACAATACGTTTTGCCTCAGAGATTTTTGAATTAATTCTCAGGAATCCCATAATCGACTCAATAGCCGGCGAAAGTCCCTTTTCTGGGATTTCTGCCCTGAAGGCTGACAGGTTTCTCAATATCTCGTCAATTATACATTTTGCCGCCTTGGGAATATTTATCTCTTTTGCCCGGTCAAAAAAATCAGTACATTCTCCAAGAGGTAACTCATTTTCAAGTAATTCCAAAGTGTTTTTACCAACACCGGGAAAGGCATTTAGCAACTGGAGATATATTTCCGTTTCTATAGTGTCCCGGCCTGATTCTGCCGCGGCTCTTATCCAGTAATAAAGTGGCCTGATTTCCCGGTGCAAGAAAAACGGTTTGACATTTATAATCTGAAACGGGATGCCCCTGCGTTCAAGTGCCTCAATGAGGTATTCAGCCTGCTGTGCCAGACGGTAGAGCACGGCAATATCCCTGAAACTTCTTTCGGCTGCCTTATCTCCACCACGACCCGAATCAATGGAAAAATGACTGATGCCTCCCATCAGTTCTTCAATACGCTGGACAACAAACTCAGCCTCAGCCTGAGGTGAAGCCGCCCCATATAATTCAATGGCGCCCGATCCAGTCCTGTTTTCAGGAATAAGCTTTGCAGCATGTTTTGTTTCCATACCATGATTGTTAGCTATAACGGCACCTGCAGCCTCTAAAATTCTTGGGCCGGAACGGTAATTTCTTACCAGGGATATAGTCTCGGCACTGAATTTATCAATGAAGAATTGGAAATATTCCGGCTTGCTGCCTCGAAATCCGTAAATTGCTTGGTCAGGATCTCCAATTGCAAAAATTGAGCTCTTCTGTGCCAGCAAACATACAAGTTCATACTGGCTCCGGTTCATATCCTGAAATTAATCTATAAAAAGGTATTTTAGACCGGCTGTGGCTTTATGAAAGAAATCTCTGTCATTTTTCAGGTAAAAGACAACCAGTGGGATGATACCACTAAGATCAATACCGTGTCTATTGTTGAGTTCTTTAAGATAGACCTGCACCCGGGGCTTGACTTCCGGCACGTTTACTTCTATGTCTCTGAGGGCTATAGTATGGTAATGGGATTCTATATCCTGAGTGATCTCGTTTAAATCATCCGATGCCAATGAATGGAACAATCTTTTAATTATCTTGTTCCGCTGCTCTTCTAGAACCACTGCCAGTTCTTTATCCTGCTCCCGGAGAAGTTGAAGACAGAAGGCATGAAAAGTACCGACAAAGAGTTTCCCGATTTCAACCCCGGACAGCATGCTCAGTCGTTCTTTCATCTCCTCTGCGGCGTGGTTTGTGAATGTGATCGCAGTAATATCCTGAGCTTGGGCTAAATTATCCCGCAAAAGCCTTTCAATTTTGGAAACCAGGGTAAAGGTTTTACCGGTACCGGGGCCGGCGCTGACCACAATGTAACGGGCTTCTTTTGCTACAGCTTGAAGCTGCTCTTTATTAAGAGACTTCTTGAAAGAAACTGTACTCTTTTCTTTCTTTGTCGTACCAAATTCGAGCAAAGAGGGTTTTTGTGAGGAAGCACTCTTTTTTTTCGGTTTTTCTGTTTTAAAAAGTGAATATTGCCCGATCAGCTTCTTCAGTTCTCCCTGCTCAAAGACCTTTATCACACCAAACTCTCCGTCAAAACCGGCTTGACGGATAACTTTTCCTCTGCGGATACGACTTACTGCCTCACCAAGTACAGGAGAATAGCGTTGGTTGATCTCATCCACCCCTGCATTAAGCAGAAGATTGAACTCGGAATCAAACATTTTGATAAGTTTACCGTACTCCTGCAGAACAGCTTTGGTTTGCGGCCCTTTGGCAAATATTTCACCCAGGACTTCAGCCAGGGGGATAAGACTGTAAAATGCAGGTGAATTGGGAGGGTAGTAGGGCGTTTCCCGGTCTGCAAGTTCCATAACCCTGTGCATCACTCCAATGGTAATCGGCTTGCCACATACCGGGCAGATGGC
>JAFDCT010000291.1 GCA_019312695.1 Deltaproteobacteria bacterium
ATAAATCCAGATCATGACTGTGCAGAACTTGAGCGCCTGATGAAAAAACAGCAGAAACACAGGCGTATTGTAGAAATTTCTGCCAAGAACAGGTTTATTAATATTGCAACCATGGAAATACTTATCCTGGCACTTCGGATGGGCCTCATGCCATTCAGCATGCTGGAGATGACTGACTGACCAAGGAAGAACCAAATGAACACGGAAGAGTCAAAACCTGCAAAAAGAAAAAATATACTTATCTACAATCTTATTTTTATAGTGATCTGTGCAGGCCTTTTCATGTTTCTTTGGAATGCGCCTGAAGAGACCACCAAACATCTGCCCAATGATGACGACCATAGTCGATTCATGAAGATGGACAAGAAGGAGGCTGAAAAGTTCTGCGAGGAATGTCACTCACCCGATGGTGTTTCCCCCCTTCCGCAAGACCACCCGCCCAAGTATCGCTGTCTCTTCTGCCATAAGAGGGATCAGTAAGTTTTCATCTGCAGAGTTCAATTGACAGCTACTTACCTGGCACCTGAAATTATAATCCTGGTAAGACAAACGACAATTTCTACAGTTGAAAAACCTTGGATACTGTTTTTTGTTAATTTTTATGCAGTTTAAAAAAAATTACAGCAAAAATTTTCTTCTCTGAAACACTACTAAATTTGTTTTTCCCACAAAAAACAGGCTGAAAAGTATGCTCTTTTATTAGGATACCTTTTCAGCCAAACTTACCTAACTTCCCTCTTTCTGCACCATTGCGCTTGACAAAAATGTCCCTATCATTATAAGCAACTTAATTAAGCTTAATGATTAAGAATTACTACGTTATCAACAAAAATTGACATGAGGGTGATATTGGTTAAAAAAGTGCAGCAACATATATATGGGGGCGGGCTGCCGTTTCTGCTGATCACTTTGTTTTTCATTCTACAGAACCTTCCCTGCAATGCAATGCCCCATCATGTTCCCTGTCTGCACAACTCGTATGTCTTTGGTATGTCTACCGTACTTTCAGGACCCGCTGCCCATCTTGGTAAAAATATGCACAACGGTGTTTTGGCAGCTTTTAAGGAGATCAACCTGCAGGGTGGCATAAATGGGAGGAGTCTTTGCCTTGTTGTGATGGATGATGCCTATGATCCCGAAAAAACCGTTGCCAATATGCACATGCTTATCGAACAAGAAAATGTGCTGGCAATTATTGGAAATGTAGGTACACCCACTGCAATTGCTGCTGTGCCAATCGCCAACCGGAGCCATATCCCGTTTTACGGTGCCTTTACCGGTGCGGGTATCCTGCGCCGGATCCCTCCAGACCGTTACGTTATAAACTACCGGGCCAGTTATGCCGAGGAAACTGCAGCAATGGTGCAGGCTCTCGTTACATATGGTCAGCTTAAACCAGATGAGATTGCCTTTTTTACGCAAAGGGATGCCTACGGTGACTCTGGTTTTGTCGGGGGTATTGCAGCCTTAAAACGTAACGGCCTGAAAGATGAAACACAAATTACGCATGCCCGCTATGAACGCAACACTTTAGCTGTTGAAAACGGCCTGGCCGATATCCTGCTGGCAAATCCGGAACCCAAGGCAGTCATCATTGTTGGCACCTATGCACCAGCAGCAAAGTTTATCAGGCTGGCCAGGAGCTACGATCTTCATTCGCTGTTTCTCAATGTTTCATTTGTCGGGGCAGCGCCCCTGGCACAGGCACTTGGAAATGAAGAAAATGGAGTGATAATTACCCAGGTAGTACCGCACCTTGAGTCAAAACTGCCAATTGTCCAGAATTTTCATAAAGCCCTACATCGTCTTAATCCAGCCCTAACCTCAACTTACGGAGCCCTGGAAGGCTATATCGCCACACACATTTTCCTGCAGGCTTTGAAAACCGTAAAAGGAGACATAACTCGGGAATCAATAACCGAAGCACTTGAAGCTATGGGTGAATTTGATTTGGGATTCGCAGCACCACTAAAATTAACCCCTAAAGAACATCAGGCAAGCCACCAGATCTGGCCGACTATTATTCGTCAGGGAGAAGTGCTGCCCTTTGACTGGAAACAACTGGGCACCATACCATGAGAAAAAAATCTCCAGAAAATATAAAAGAAGGAAATCCCATAAGGCTGATCTGGTTGATAACACTGCTCAGTTTTTCTGTCGGTGTATTCATGATATATATAATATGGTCAACCCTGACAAATATTAGAGCCGAAAGGGAGGACCTGTTCGGGCTTCAGCAGAATTTAATTTCAATCCAGACCAAATTGGAAAGCAGTCTGGCAAAACAAAAATCTGAACTGACAAATCTCCTGGACGCGAAGTTGGTTCCTGATACCCAGGAAGAAGATTTCCTCCTCCTGAAACTGATCAAGGAATACCAGCGGACGGTTTCCGATCCGGATCTCGCCCCAGCCTTTGATGAACTTGGCACAAGCATCAATTCACTTGTCAGTATTAAAAACAAATTAACCTGGTGGGCAAGCGCCTACAATAGGACTGTCCCCCGCATACGTGAGGCCAGTAAAGAGGTGGCGTCAATTCTTGAAAGGATTAGCGAAACAGTTGACAAAGCTGAAGGGCAGCAGCGACTCAAACGTGCAGCAAAAATCCGTGCTATACGAAAAAAAATTTCCCAAGGCTCTGACCAGATTGATTCTAGCGTGTTTGGTGCAATCATGGCACCTAATGATTTCTCTATAATCCGCCGCGATATTACTGACCTGGTTCAATTAAGTGAACGTCTGCATGCCATTTCCGAGGCTGACAACCTTGCAGACCTTAAGGATAACAAGATTCGAACACTATTGGGGAGAGTACGGCTGAATACACAGTTGTCTGAAGGCGAAAAATCAACTGAAAAAAGTGAACTCTACTCTCTACTCGATGAGTATGAAGTAGCCATGTTCGGCCAGGGATACAATATTGATGATGACCATCAGACTATCATACTTGGCTATGACGGTGAGTACGGCCTGGTCCTGGACCGGCTCAGGATGGAAAAAGAGAGAAAGACGCTTCAGGATGAAGCCTACGCTACTTTTAGCTGGCTTGAAACAACCCTGGAAGAAATAAGAAGGAGAACAAACACCATTACCCGGCAGGAAGTTATCAAGGTTGAGAAAGTGCTGGGACAGACCTGGCGGACCATGGTTATCATATGGATTGTCACCAGTGTGATCTATGCCATGCTGGCCTACGAAATCATTACAGCCGCCAGACAGCAAATAAAGGCCATTGAGGATTCAAATATCGAGCTTGAAGCAATGGCTGAAGAATTGCGG
>JAFDCT010000292.1 GCA_019312695.1 Deltaproteobacteria bacterium
ATATTGACAGGACAAACCCAACTGCAGTAGACACGACCGCCGATAAAAAAATAAAAGGCTGCAACGATCAGGGCGCCGATTAAAGCCTTGGCCGCCATGGAATGACCGGCGACAAACGACTGCAGCAAGATAAGTGGATCGGTCATCGGCAAAAATCCGAGGGTCAGGCTGGCGGACAGACTGCCCTTGATAATCCATACTCCGGTCATCGGGCCAAGCATGAACAGGCCGAGTATTAAAAGCTGCGACAATCGCCTGAACAGCAACCATTTCTGAGCTTGCAGCCAGCCCTTTTTCTGGGCTGCTTCCCTGCCTGCAATCCTGTTGCTCATGGATTGTCCTCCATTCCCCTGATCGGCAGCTTGATCTGATCGGGGATCAGCGAGCCACCCGCCTTTTCCTTTTCTTCCCAGCCGAGCCGGTAATGTTTACCCAGCTCACCGCGTGCCTGTTCAATTGGCAATACCTTGATCGCCGCATTTTCCAAAACGCATGAGTGCTCGCATTTACCGCAGCCGGTACAGTGTTTGGAGTGCACTACGGGTATGAAAAGTGTATGCACTCCGCTTCTCCTGTTCACCTGCACGTCAAGAGTGATGGCTTCATCTATCAGCGGACAAGCCCGGTAGCAGACATCACAACGCAAACCGAGATGGTTCAGGCAGTTCTCATGATCAAGCAGTACGGCGAGCCCCATTTTTGATTTATAGATCGTTGGCAGACTTTTGTTCAAGGCACCGGATGGACAGGCCCTGATGCAGGGCATATCCTCACACATCCTGCAGGGTCCGGTCCTGGCAATGAAGTAAGGGGTACCGGTAGGGATATCTTCCCCAAGTTCTGCCAGGTACAATATCTTATAAGGACAAGCCCTGACGCACTGACCGCAGCGCAGGCAGGCAGCCTGGAATTTTTCCTCGGGCAGTGCGCCGGGTGGTCGAATTGCATAGGCTGGCAGAGCCTTTGCCGGTCTCTGGTATAATCCGAGAGCAACAGCAAGAACTACTGCACCGGTAGCTGCAGGCACTGTTTCGGTAAGAAACCGCCGCCGTGCAGCCCCCTTCTGCGGTTTATCATCGCCATGTATCTTGTCTGTAGTCACTTTTTTCAACTATTATTTTTCTTTAAAGAGACACATTTATGCTTTGGTCACCTTAACAGCACATTTCTTGAAATCGGTTTCCTTGGATATCGGACAGGTGGCATCAAGAACAAGCTTGTTCACCAGACGTCCTGCATCAAAAAAGGGAATAAACACCATACCTTCCGGCATCTTGTTACGTCCTCTTGTCTCTACCGGGCAGGTAATCTCGCCGCGACGGGAAGCAATCTTTGCCAACTGGCCGCGCTTGAGGCCCTTCTTCTCGGCATCCTTGAGATTCATGAAGACCACAGCATCTGGAACCGCCCTGTAAAGTTCGGGGACCCTCCTTGTCATGGAACCTGAATGCCAGTGCTCAAGCACCCGCCCCGTGCAAAGCCACATATCGTATTCCTTGTCAGGAGACTCGGCAGGAGGTTCATAAGGGAGGGCAAAAATCCATGCCCGGCCGTCAGGTTTTCCATAGAACCGGACCCCCTCACCCTTCTTGACATACGGATCGTACCCCTCCCGGAACCTCCAGAGTGTTTCTTTTCCATCTACGATCGGCCAGCGCAGACCCCGGGCCTCATGGTACATGTCAAAGGGTGCAAGATCATGGGCCTTACCCCTGCCAAAGTCTGCATATTCCTCATAAAGTCCCTTCTGCAGATAGAAGCCGAAGTGTTTTGACTCATCATTATCGTAGCCTTTCTGCAGCTGACTCAACGGATATTTGTTGACCTGACCATTGACAAAAAGAACTTCAAAAAGGGTCTTGCCCTTGTACTCGGGATTCTTGTCCAGGACTTCTTTGGGCCAAACTTCGTCTGTTTTGAAGTACTTGGAAAACTCCACCACCTGCCAGACATCGCTTTTTGATTCTCCGGGCGCCTTGATCTGCTGCCGGAAAAACTGTGTTCTTCTTTCAGCATTGCCGTACGCCCCCTCTTTCTCAACCCACATTGCTGTGGGCAGAATAAGGTCAGCAGCCATAGCGGTTACTGTCGGGTACGGATCCGAAACAATAATAAAATTTTTCGGATTGCGATATCCGGGAAAAGCCTCAACATTTGTGTTTGGTCCGGCCTGCATATTGTTGTTGCACATAACCCAGTAAACGTTGAGCTTTCCATCTTTGAGCATTCTGTTTTGAAGAACAGCATGATATCCCGGTTTAGCCGGGATGATGCCGGCAGGCAGCTTCCATTTCTTTTCCGCTATATCACGGTGCTCTTTTTTCATGACCACCATATCAGCAGGAAGCCGATGGGCAAAGGTGCCTACCTCACGGGCCGTACCGCAGGCAGATGGCTGACCGGTGAGTGAAAAAGGACCGTTCCCTGGTTCAGATATCTTGCCTGTGAGCAGATGCACATTGTAAATTAGGTGATTTACCCAGGTGCCACGGGTGTGCTGATTGAAGCCCATGGTCCAGTAGGAAACCACTTTCCTCTTGGGATCGGCATAGAGTTCAGCAAGGGCCACCAGGTCCTTCTTGGAAACTCCGGACATCTCGTGTGTCTTTTCCAGCGTATATTCCGATACGAACTTGGCAAACTCTTCAAAAGTGTATTCCTTTGAGCCTATCTGCTTCTTACGCTCTTTCGCGTTGGCAGCATTCACTTCCCTTGGGTCGGTCGGGCGCAGGCCATAACCGATATCGGTATTGCCGAGCCGGAAATTGACATGTTTATCTACAAAGTCCTTGTTCACCTTGTTGTTCTGAATGATGTAGTTGGCAATATAGTTCAGAATAACCAGGTCGGTATGGGGCTTGAAAACCATGCCGATGTCAGCAAGTTCAAAATTACGGTTTTCAAAGGTGGAAAGCACTGCCACCTTGACATGACCTGCGGTGAGGCGCCGGTTGGTAAGACGCGACCAGAGAATGGGATGCATCTCCGCCATGTTGGAACCCCAGAGAACAAATGCATCGGCATGTTCGAGATCATCGTAGCAGCCCATCGGCTCGTCAATGCCGAAGGTGCGCATAAAAGCGGCAACCGCTGAAGCCATGCAGTGCCTGGCATTGGGGTCGATGTTATTTGACAGGAAACCTGCCTTATACAGCTTGACTGCTGCATAACCTTCCCAGACGGTCCACTGGCCGGAACCGAACATTCCTACTGTTGTGGGGCCGTTTTTCTGGATGGCTTCTTTGTATTTCTGGGCCATGGTTGAAAACGCTTCATCCCATGACACCGGAGTGAACTCACCGTTTTTGTCGTATTTACCGTTCTTCTTGCGGAGTAGCGGTTTGGTGACCCTGTCCTTGCCGTACATGATCTTGGACAGGAAATAACCCTTGATACAGTTCAGGCCACGGTTTACAGGAGCGTCAGGATCACCCTGTGTAGCCACCACCTTGCCGTCCTTTGTACCCACCAAAACACTGCAGCCTACTCCGCAGAAACGGCAAGGCGCTTTGTCCCAGCGGATACCATCCTTCTCTTCTGCCAGAGCCTGGATGGCAGGAAGATGGGTACCGGCAACTGTTGCGGCGGCGGCGGCAGCATTTGCCTTGATAAAATCTCGCCTGTTCAATTTCATAGCTTCCCCTCCTGTTATATTGATTTAGTAATAATCAAACATCATCACAATAATTATAGATCAGCGAAGCGGACAACACGCCCTTCATGTTCTGCACATTCATCAACGTATCTGAAGGGGAGTTATCCGGTGTATCTTCTATGGTAATGACAATCCGGCCGTCCTCATTTACTCCATGGACATCCACACCTGACATATCTGCCAGTTCACCCTGCAAAGCTGAGGTATCCTGCGGACGTGTATGCACTACTATGCTGGAAATATTCATAGGTACTCCTTACATGTTAGGGTTACTTTTGATATTCATATTGATTAATTTCTATTGCTTGAACCGGGCATATTTTTAAACAGGCTCCACACCCATCACATAAATCGGGCAAAATCCGGGGGGCCTTTTCCTGGTCAATTATCCTGGGGCTTGCAATTGCCTCATTATCACACTGCTCAATGCAGATGCTGCAGACAACGTTCTTTTTCGTGAGGCATTTGGAATTTATATGTACATGAAGGTTCCAAGGAGGATGCGAGGGATCATACTTAAGTGCTTCTTGAGGGCAGCGTGTAGCGCAGGTGCCGCAAAAACTGCATGGACCGCGTGAGAAGTCAACCTGAGGATAACCTTTTTTATTAAGGATCAGAATGGAGTTTTCACAGGCTGCAATACATTTTCCACAGCCATCACACAATGATTGAAACCTGTCTCTATCGTAAGACCAGGGCGGCTGG
>JAFDCT010000293.1 GCA_019312695.1 Deltaproteobacteria bacterium
AGCATAAAGAGCGTCAAGAATTTTGCAACGAAAATTTCTGCAGCGCATTCTGCAGCTCTGTTGCATGTTCAGCAAGTTTTTCAAGGATTAGGCCATAATCTTCCTGGTCTTCATCTGCGTAGATTTCCAACAATGATGCATACATATAGCAAATTTCCTGGGCACTAAAAGAGCGTAATATTTCCAGAAGCTCATTTAGTGGCCCGTAAGACATTCCTCTTGTCCTAGAGACAGCATCAAGTCCTGAAAAAAAGCCTTCCACTGCGGCATTGACAGCAAAATCATGAAACCAGCCAGGCGCACCGGTTCCATCAACCCTGTCCAACCGAACTCTGAGGCTCAGGTTGAGCAGGAACTGTATCAGCCCAATCAGCCGGTCGTGCTCTTCTGCCTTTTCAAAGTAGACCAGTGGCTCATACTGCCTGACGGTGATGAGCTTCACCAGGATGACCCCTGCTTCAGCTTTTACCACAAAATCGCCTGCACCATGATGCCAGGGATAAATCTGGCTGAAAGAAGCCTGATCATAATAACAGGTCAGGATATATGCTGCCTGGCGCAGCACTTCATGACATTCCGGCTCAGAGAGGAAACGGTAGCCACCTTCATAGTCCCAGAGCTGGAGTTGTTGCTTTTTTTCTGCAGGATTATAGCTCAGGTGCCATTCATGAAAGCCGGTAAGCCATTCACCCAGCACCATATAAAATTCTGCTGTACCGGAGTCTGTTGGCCATATTATTGATTCGCGGCAATACAACTCAGGCAAAAAATCAGGATTTTGGGCGGCAAGCTGCTGCATCAGTAAAAATTCATTCTTTAAGGAACTTCTGGCAGAATCAGCCAACGCAGTAATGACAGCAAGTTTGACTTTTTTTTCAATTCCGACAGGTACAATACTGGCAATATGGTAGAAGGCACCATGCTTTTCACTGCAGACAAGAATCTCTGATATGCCAGATAGGTGAAGGTTCCTCCCGGTCAGAGCAGCCTGCAGGAGTTTTCCTTCGTCAGCCAGGATAAATTTTTGCAGGGCACCAAAATAGTCTTTGAGGCAAAGGAAGGGATGTTTTTCTGTGGGGCTGACTAGAAACGGTTGCGCTAGATCTTCTGGCCCAAGCTCAATATCGCCCTGGGGCGCTGAGAGGAAAAAGCGAAAACGCATACCATTCCTTTAAGCACAGGAAGCCTGGCAGGAATCCTGCAGGCTTCCCGAATGAAGATTTAATAAGAGCTGTGCTTAGTAACGGTAGTACTCAGGCTTATAGGGGCCTTCAACCTCGACCCCGATGTAATCTGCCTGTTC
Source organism: Deltaproteobacteria bacterium (assembly GCA_019312695.1). Lineage (GTDB taxonomy): Bacteria > Desulfobacterota > Desulfobulbia > Desulfobulbales > BM004 > BM004. The sequence continues at coordinate 1,304 of JAFDCT010000293.1, forward strand.
CTTACTCAGGGTAGTAAGGTTGGCGCCAATCTTTTTAAGGTGCAGGCGGGCTACCATCTCATCAAGGTGCTTTGGCAGAAAATATACCTTGTTTTCATATTTTTTCTGGTTCTGCCAGAGCTCTATCTGGGCCAGAACCTGATTTGAAAATGAGTTGCTCATGACAAAGCTCGGATGTCCCGTGGCACAGCCAAGATTAACGAGGCGTCCTTCTGCCAGGACAATGATTCGCTTATTGTCTGGGAAGATGACATGGTCCACCTGGGGTTTGATGTTTTCCCAGGGCAGGTTGCGAATGCCTGCGATATCTATTTCAGAGTCAAAGTGGCCGATGTTACAGACTATGGCCTGGTCTGGCATCTGTTCCATGTGTTTTCTGGTAATTACTTCGACATTACCCGTACAGGTAATGAAAATATTACCGACCGAAGCCGCCTCATCCATGGTAACTACTCTGTAACCTTCCATGGCAGCCTGGAGAGCACAAATAGGGTCGATCTCAGTTATCCAGACCGTTGCTCCCATACCGCGCAAAGCCTGGGCACAGCCCTTGCCGACGTCACCGTAGCCGCAGACAACTGCAATCTTGCCGGCTATCATAACATCAGTTGCTCTTTTAATGCCGTCAATCAAGGATTCCCGGCAGCCGTAAAGGTTGTCAAATTTTGATTTAGTTACTGAATCATTAACATTGAAGGCCGGGGCAAGCAGGGTGCCCTGACGCATCATTTCGTCCAACCGGTGCACACCGGTGGTTGTTTCCTCGCTGATGCCCCGGACATCTTTCATCAGTTCGGGGTACTTCTCATGCATGACCAGGGTAAGATCGCCTCCGTCATCAAGCAGCATGTTAGGGCGCCAGTCATCCGGCCCGAAGATAGTCTGGTCAATACACCACCAGAATTCCTCCTCGGTCTCTTCTTTCCAGGCAAAAGTCGGGATATTGGCAGCAGCCATGGCCGCCGCGGCATGATCCTGGGTGGAAAAGATATTGCATGACGACCAGCGGACCTCGGCCCCCAGATCGATGAGGGTTTCCATCAGGACGGCGGTCTGGATTGTCATGTGGAGGCAGCCGGCGATGCGGGCGCCATTTAAAGGTTTCTTGCCGCTGTATTCATCCCGGATGGCCATGAGGCCGGGCATCTCGGTTTCGGCGATGTTGATCTCTTTGCGGCCCCAGTCGGCCAGGCCGATATCGGCAACCTTGAAGTCTGCGGTCTTGTGCGTTGTTGCTTCCATGATTTTTCTCTGCTCCTTGCTATATTCCGGCAGCGGCCTTCAACTCCTCGGCCTTGTCGGTCTTTTCCCAGGTAAACTCCTCGCGCTCCCGGCCAAAGTGGCCGTAGGCCGCGGTTTTTTTGTAGATGGGCCGCAGCAGGTCGAGCTGCTGGATAATGGCCTTGGGCCGCAGG
>JAFDCT010000294.1 GCA_019312695.1 Deltaproteobacteria bacterium
AAATTGCAGGAAGGTTTTGCCGGAAAGAAAGTTGCAGGGGCAGCCCTTGGCCAGAATTTTATGGCTAAGGCCGGGGTGGTTTTTATCTGGTCGGCTATTCTGCGCCGGAATTTTTCCAAGTATGGGCACCGGGGCTTGCGCTACATTATGATGGACGCCGGCCATGTCTGCCAGAATCTGCTGCTGGCAGCAGAAGGCCTGGAGCTTGGAGCCTGCCCGGTAGCAGCTTTTTATGATGATGAACTTAACAGGCTGCTCAGCCTTGACGGCCATGAAGAATCGGTTATTTACCTGGCAGCAGTCGGCGTGAAAATATAATAATATATGCTCAATAGAGAGGAGTCATAGATCATGTGGAGTTCCAAGGATGTTTACTATATATCTGACAGTACCGGTATCCTGGTGACCAATCTGGGTCAGGCTCTTATCTGTCAGTTCCCTGAGGTTAATTTCTCCGAAGAAAAATTCCCCTTCATACGGACAGTTGCTGAGGCGAAAAAAACGATGGATCATATAATAAAACGCTCCAGAGGGAGGCGGCCGATTATTTTCAGCACAATCCTTGATCCTAAGATACGGGCTGTCTTTGATACCCCTGAAGTGGAGTATTTCGAAGCCTACGGCCTGTTTCTGGAACGTTTGGAAACGTGCCTGGAAACTCGGGCAGTCCGGGAGCCGGGCTTTGCCCGCCATCCAAGTGATGTGACCATGAGTAAAAGGGTCGAGGCCATTCATTTCTGTCTGGCTCATGACGATGGGACCAAGATCAGCGAATACGATGAGGCGGATATTATCCTGCTGGGGGTATCCCGTGTCGGGAAAACACCTGTTGCCGTTTATCTGGCGACCCAGATGGGCCTCAAGTCTGCCAATTTCCCGCTTACCGCGGAACACTTGGACCGTTATCGAGTACCGGAGATGATACGGCAGAATTTAAGCCGCGTAGTGGCTTTGACAACCTCACCGGAACAGCTGCGCAGCGCCAGGGAAAAAAGGTATCCGGGAAGCAGGTATGCCAGGCTTTCAAACTGTATTGAGGAGTTGAAGCAGGCGGAGCAGATTTACCTGAAGTCCCATATTCCCATTGTTTCATCTGCGGGCAAATCAATAGAAGAAACCGCCACCCAGGTCATGCAGGAACTGGGGATCTCCAAAAAATTTATTCTTTAGCCGTTTCTGCCCTGTTTTCAGCAAATAAGGATTTTTTTGTAAATCACTGATGGCGCTAAGGAGTAACTGTAAAATTTGTTTACAGAAGGCAGCATTTCATCCTGTTTTACGGACAGTTATAAACACACCCTCTTCAGTTGATGTTCTTGAGATGATTGTACCATCCTGGAAGGTGATCTCACGCAAAAGCTTAACGACCTGGTCCTCCCTGCAGACAAAGCTTATGCTCTTACCGGACCTGGCCATTTTCAGACGGGCCCTGATGTCACGGGTGCCCCCTAATGTATCGTTCCTGTAGTCTATGAATTTATCAGTCATGGTTGCGGAAGGTAATTATTTAATTCCTGTCAAATCGCCGGAGGGTGAATCGTTATCAGCCTGTTTCCCGGTAAAAAGCCTTATTATGAGAATGCCGCACTCATAGAGAGCAAAAAGCGGCAGACAAAGAAGGATGGCAGCCATGAGATCACCGGCCCCGAGGAGAAGTGAGAGTATCAGGATAGCCGGGTAAAAGTATTTACGTTTCGCGGAAAAATAGTTGCGTTTAACCCAGCCGATTTTAGCAGCAGCCACCATCAGGAAAGGTATCTCAAAAGCAAGGCCAAAGGCAAGTGAAGTGCGGGCCACGAAAGTGAGATACCCGGAAAGTTTTGGCAGTGGTGTAAGCTGCGGATTCGCAAAACCCATGAAAAAGTGAAGAGCCCTGGGCAGAACAATAAAAAAGGCAAAGCCTGCACCTGCCCCAAAGAGCAGACTGGCCCAAAAAACTACGGTGATAACAGTTTTTTTCTCATTTTCATGGAGCCCTGGTGCGGCGAACATCCATAGTTCATAAAGCAGAACCGGAGTACTGAATATAATGCCCATGAGCAAAGCGAGTTTCAGATAAGTAATAAAGGCTTCAGTAAGATTGGTATAGACAAGTTTTACCAGGGCCGGTGAGGCAAGAAACAGCGGAGTCATAAAGAAACGGGCAATCTGCTCTGCAAAAATATAGGAAAGCACTGCAAAGAGGAATATTACGCTGAATGAGACAATCAGCCTCTGGCGCAGTTCTTCAAGATGGCCTGAGGTGGTGATCATGAGTTACTCTGATTATTCTTGTCTTCGGTTTCTGTTTCAGCAGGCGGGAGGTGGCTGATTTCTTCGGTTGAAGCGCTTGCCTCTGTTTCAGCGGCAGTTTCTTTACCATATGCCGGCTTAGGTTTTTCCGGCATGGCATCCTCTGGAAGATTGCTGTAAGCCTCGAGAAGTTCAGGGTCCGGATCCCTGTCTCTTTCCTTTTCCTCCCACTCTGGATGGTCATTGGCTTCTTCCGCAAAACTTTCCTTCAGGCTGGAGGCGGCTTTTTTAAGTTCAAATATGCCTTTACCCAAGGATTTTGCCAATTCCGGCAATTTGTCCGGTCCAACGACAACCAGGGCTACAGCCAAGATCAGGAGAAGTTCTGGAAGTCCAATGCCAAACATTACTGGTATAATCCTTCAGAAGATTTAAGAATAATGGAAAGCTTTAACATTTTACTGCCCCCATACCGTCCGCGTCGAATAATAGAAACCGCTTAAAATAAAATAGTAACGTCTATTTTATTTTAAGAATTCATCTTTAGCATGTGATATTACAAAAAACCAGTACCAAATGCAGCCCGAAATCTAAGGTATTTGAAATTGGGTGTCAAGAATCTGTAAACAACCTGAAAGGGCCTGATTGACTTTTGGCTAACCTTTTACTATGGTTGCTGTCTCTAAAATTTTTCACTGTTTTAGGTATAAACTTTTAAAAGATTTTTCTGGTTTCTGTTTTGAGGAGAGTATAAATGGCCAACGTGGTTGTTGTAGGTACCCAATGGGGTGATGAGGGTAAAGGTAAGATTGTTGACCTGCTTACCCGTTATGCTGACTTTATAGTCAGATTTCAGGGAGGAAACAATGCCGGACATACCCTGGTGGTGGAAGGCAAACAGTTTATTTTTCATCTCATACCCTCCGGCATCCTCTACGAAAACAAAAAATGCATGATCGGCAATGGTGTTGTCATAGATCCGGAAGTGCTTCTTGCTGAGATGCAGGAGCTTCAAGAGAGTGGCCTGCCGGTTTCGCCGGAGAGGCTCATGATCAGCGAAAATGCCCATCTGATAATGCCTTACCACAAAGCTTTGGACCTGAATCAGGAAGCTGCATTGAAAAGCAGCAAGAAGATAGGGACAACAGGCCGCGGCATCGGGCCCTGTTATGGTGACAAGATACTCAGGAAGGGGATAAAGATAGGAGATTTGCTGGATGAGGATCTTTTCAGGGATAAACTCAGAGATAATGTTGAGGAAAAAAACTTTCTGCTCACCCGGCGGCTTAACAGTGAACCTGTTTCCTTTGATGCCGTAAACAGGCAGTTTCAACTTCTGGCCGAGAAGCTAGCGCCCTACCTGGGGAATGTTTCTGTCGAACTTGATCAGGCCCGGAAGAGCGGCAAACATATATTATTTGAAGGGGCACAGGGCACACAACTTGATATTGATCATGGTACCTATCCCTTTGTCACCTCATCCAATACCGTTGCCGGAAACGCCTGCACGGGAACCGGCTTCGGTCCTGTACATATTGATGCTGTTATCGGCATTTTAAAGGCCTATACTACACGGGTTGGAAGTGGCCCCTTTCCCACGGAACTTTTTGATGATACGGGCGACCAGCTGCAAAGGAAGGGGGGGGAATTCGGGGCAACCACTGGCAGGAAGCGCCGCTGTGGGTGGCTTGACAGCGTTGTGGCGAATGAAGCCATACGCTTGAATAGCATTACAGGGTTAGCGGTTACTAAGCTGGATGTCTTGAGCGGGCAACAGAAGATAAAAATAGCCACTTCCTACAATGCTGATGGCAGGGTATTCAGAGCCATGCCGAGTAATATCAGGATGACTGAAAAGGTGAAACCGGTCTACGAAGAGATACCCGGCTGGCAGGAAGAGATCGATAGAGCCCGATCGGTTGAGGACCTGCCTATGCAGGCCAGGGATTACATAAAACGAATTGAGGATATTACAGAAACCCCGGCAGTTATTATTTCTGTTGGGCCGGCCCGTGATGAAACACTGCTGCTACGGAATCCTTTTAGCGGATGACAGGCAGCGGGCTGTTCATTTCCTTCGCAAAAAAGCTTTGCGA
>JAFDCT010000295.1 GCA_019312695.1 Deltaproteobacteria bacterium
AACCATGGCACCATAACCCCAGAGAAGTCCTGATTTAATGGCGTCAACTGTATTCGCCCCTATAGCTTTTTGTGGTGGAGTTGATATATCTATCCTAGGTAACCTGGCAGTTTGGTTTGCAAGAGCATCAAGTGAGATGCTCATGCCGGGAATGATAGCACCACCCAGATATTCACCTGCAGAGGATATGCAGTCAAAAGTTATGGCGGTGCCGAAATCAACCACGATGGAGCTTTTTCTGTATAAAGTGTATGCTGCCACAGCATTCACTACCCTGTCCGCCCCGACCTCCGCAGGATTATCGGTTACAATCTTTATTCCAGTATCGAGTATTAGGCTGTTTACCAGCAGGGGAGAACACTTTGCATACCGGGTAGAAAATTCCTGCCAGGCTTGCTGCTGGGTCGGGACCACACTGGCGATGATAACACCTTTGATATCTCCAAGTTGGAGATTCTGCATGGCAAAAAGAGAATAGAACCTGGCCGCAAGTTCATCGGCTGTTTTATTTCGATCTGTTTTCAGGCGCCAACAGCAATGTAAATTTTCATTACTGAATACGCCGCAGACAGTTTGAGAATTACCTACATCTATTGCTAGGAGCATATTTTTCAGCTAATTCATATTTAATATTTTTATAGCATCAGAAGTATTAATTAATATCTCTGATTTTTAACAGAAATTTCTCGACTATAAATCAAGTATCACTATATATGCTTCATTTTCGTATAGATTTTTTCAAATTCTCTCTGCAGCCCATAAAAAGGTTTCTTCCATTTCAGCGTTTGGCGGTCCATGATTATCCCGCCAGGAGGACCTGTCTTGAAAGTGCCCTCACGCTTGCTGATTTCACGATTTAAAACAGCAAAGAGATTATAATCCTCAAGGACTTTTTTTCTGGATTCAATAATATATGGGAGCCTGTCTTTATACTCGTTGTTTGCCAGGGTACTTTGAATAATCTCCACAGTTTTTTCAAAATCATTGATATTGATTGGAATAAAACTTTCCCGCGGGAAGTAATCGGTCGCATTCGGGCAGCCATGATAAAAAGGAAGGGTATAACCAAGAAATGCATCTGGAAGTTTTTCGGTCAGGTGATGAGGGTAAACATGATTCTCTATGGCTATATGATACTTATATTCATCAAGAGCTTCAGCTTTATCATTCATTGCTTTTACGCCATGCCCGTAAATATCTAATTCAGGAATCCGAACTTTTAACTTGTTCGTAAAATTATAGCGTTTGTAATGAAGGGTGAGCCTGCCCTGCCTGATGGAACAGACAGTTGAGATGGTTTTGTTTTTTGTAATTGGTGCTATTTGTTTAATTTCGTCATATGTGAGTAATTTTTTCTTATTTCTATCTTTAGGAGCCCCATAGTACCAGATAAGACCTGGTTGGGTAAAAATAGCATTGGGATGCCTGATGGCCCAGGGTTCCTGGCTAGTGATTATGAAACCAAACTGCCTGAGAAAGTATGAACCGTAAACTGTGATAGAAGAGGGTTCCCCGGTAACGAGAATTGTTTTTTCCCTAGGGCACTGCAATTTTTCAATACTAGCTGACTTCAACTCGCGCTGGAGATCATGATAGACAACAAGCCAGTCGTATTTTTGCAAATAAGGATCGAAAAGAAAACGGCAATTACCCCATTGAGAATTATTTCCGGGAAGTTGGCGGGAATAACGCGTTTTATCAGCACAGTCACGCGGCAACCCCTTGGCCATAAATTTGACAATGATTGGCTTGTCTTCTTGGGAAGATTGGTTCTTGGTTATTATGGAATTTGGTTCAGGCATTTTTTTGAAAAAGGTTTTAGGGCATCAAATAAGGGACGGGTTTGTAAATAAAAATTTCAACTTTAGAATAATTAAAGCAGGATAGCAACTATCACATAAAATGCGTACGATTAAAAATAATTGTCAAGATTTTGTTTGATTATGGTATGAAAAAAGTAGGAAGAAGTATTGAAGAGAGATTTACGAATTGCCGACCCCATGGTGTCTGATGAATTCATCGAGCCTGCTTTCCTGTTCTGAAGAGAGTGGACCAAACTGTAAACAACATTGCCGTTCAGTCATGATACTAAATGAAACCTGGTTTTCCACCTCAAAATCATTGACATTATGAATTGGAATATTGGTCAGGAAGAGGCCGCTGTTTATGAGGATATCTATAGAATCTGCTTCACCTGCCCAGTCATCACGGTCAACATATCTCACTGCCAACCCGCCTTTGCTGATATTAACAATTCTCCCCACTTGAGAGGTCGGTTTGTTTGGAACAGCAATCGCAAGGTCCTTGAGCCTGAAACGTTGGTGCTTCCTTCTTTCACTATGAAGAGATACAGATAGCATTAAGAAACTCCATAAGCATTATTCATATGCTTTATAATATATCATATAATATCTTTTTTATTAAAGATAAAATAATATTAAAACAGTGGTCCGGTTTTTAAATTCGCGGATTCATAATAAGTGGTTTTTCATGTATTTAGTAGATACTGTATTTAACCAGACGACCATCCAAGCCTCCACTTACCACAATTTTTTTCCAGGCAGGTTTAAGGCCTATACTTTTAATCAATTGACGATTACCGAAATAGAGATATGCATCAGAACCCTTACACCTTTGTTTTAAAAAATCTCCCAGCTGTCTCATAAAGTCTTTAATGTTTGCACCGCTGCCAATTCGCATGCCATAAGGTGGATTACAGATTATCACTGAATTTTCCACAGATTTGATATCCTGAAGTGCTCGTACGGAAAGTGTAATATTAGCTCCCTGAACAAAGCATCCAGTGTTGGTCGTGGCTGCTGCTATAGCATCAGCTGACATGTCACTGCCGCTGATAAGGCCCCAAGGTAGATCCTGTATTAGACTGTCTTCTCTCTTTTTTACCGCAGTCCAGATATTTTCATCAAAATCTGGAAGGACTGTAAAGCCGAACTTATTTCGCAAAAAGCCTGCTGGAATTCTACAATAATGCATCATTGCTTCACAGAGCAGGGTTCCTGAGCCACACATGGGATCCAGCAGCGGCCTGCTACCGTTCCAGCCGCTTAGACTGATGATAGCTGCCGCGACAATCTCCTGCATGGGTGCAGCAATTGATTTCTGGCGATAAGCTCGCCTGTGCAGAGAGGTTCCTGATGTGTCAAGATAGATGGTAGCCTTGTTATTCTGAATGTGGAGGTTGAAAAGAATGTCCGGTTCTTTGGTGTCTACATTTGGTCTCTTGCCGGTATTCTTTCTGAAGGCGTCTACAATTGCATCCTTAAGTCGGAGTGCGGCAAATTGGGAATGAGTAATTTTACTGTGGGAGACATTTGCTCTGACGGCAAAAGTATTTTTCAGCTCAATAAGAGACTGCCAGTTAATTTTGCCGGCTGTTTTATATAAATATTTGTCCGAATGACAATCAAAGCGAATAAGGGGGGCCAGAATTCTGCTCAAAACCCTGGAACAGTAATTAAGACGGTAAAGTGTGGCCTTGTCAGCAGAAAAATAAAAACCTTTAAATGCGGACTTTATATCCTGCGCTCCAAGTTTTTGCAGCTCTTTCTTGCTGATATCCTCAAGCCCCTGGGCAACCTGTGCAAAATAACGACCACTTTTCTGATAGGAGAACATGGCAATCAATTCAGGGATTTTCTGGTGAGGATTTTTTCAGCCAGTGGCACTTCAGGCTTTTTTCAATACGGGGCTGGATTAACGCCAGCAGGTCCTCTCTGTCAAGGTACGGACAGGTGTCATTAAAAGGAAACCTTCTGCACTGCATAGGCCGGATCAGGTGAATTGAGCACCTTTTAATCATTTTGTCACTTGCCTGAAAGATGCAGGAACCGTCATCTTTTACCTTGAAGGTATGGCGGTTTTCCATGAAACGTTTGCGAACCTGTCCGTCTGAGATGGAAAAATGCCGAGCAAGACGGTTTATATCATCTGCATCAATCAGCAGGACTGACCCTTTAAGCCTGTAACAGCAGTAGCCAGGACAGTAATTACAGTAATTCATTGTTGATTGCTCTGTTTTAATATCTTCTTAACATTATTCTATATGATACCGGGCTGTCTGGATATGAGATTTTTTGCAACTCGGGCATCGACCAGGTTTCGAGAAACGGATTCGATTATCAAAGACAAAACCACACAAAAGGCATTTATATGGGGTTTTCATAAGTTTTTTACCCTGGTTGCGTACTGATCGTTCAATATGGCCAAGATGTTCCATCACTTCTTTTTCAGGTATGGAGACAGCCTGGGAAAGATCACGCACTGTTAATGTATCGGATCCCAGCAGATCAATAATTTGCTGCCTTATAGTCTGCCTACTGTCAGAAGTCTCCATGTATCGTCAGCTGCATAATATTTCAAAACATATGAATAACCGTCATCTCCAATAACTTTGAAGCATCTGGCTTCAGGCGTCAACCAGCGTTTTTCGATGGATATTATATTAATTTTCTTTTTATTGATAAAAAAACGGAGTGGAAATTCTTCTGCCTTAGTGCCGCTATAACTTTCGACTGTGAGTACTTTCATGTCTGTTCGACTGAAAAGTTTACGTATTATTCTTTAAAATTATGGTCTGCTTTGCTTGTACAGTTTATCATATATGAGACTTTTTATTACTGTGAAAAAATAACTGCCTGAAAATTTGGGGAAGAAATGATGACTGAATATATACAGGTTTTAACAACGCTGGAAAGCAGGGATGATGCAGAAAAAATTGCCAGAGTTCTTGTGGAAAAACGGATTGCCGCTTGTGTTCAGATTATGGGCCCTCTGACAAGTTTTTTTCAATGGCAGGGGAAATTGGATTCTGCCGAGGAATATCTTTGTGTCATAAAAAGCAGAAGTGATTTGTTTCAAGAAATGGAAACCATAATTAAAAGTATGCATCCCTACGAAGTCCCGGAAATCCTTGCCACACCGATTACAAAGGGCAACAAGGACTATTTGCGTTGGCTTGCGGAGACGCTGGAGTAAGAATATCCTGAATGGGGTAAAGATATTTATGTTTGGCTGTAATCTCTTTTCAGAGTAAAAAAGCTTCCTGAAGAGTTATGTCTGACACAAAAAAAGGGCCCCGACGCCGAGGAAAAAAAATATTTAAATGCCATTGCTGTCAGAAGGAGCAGTTATTCTGCTGGAACTGTCCCTGCGGCTTTCAGATTTGTATACCCTGTCTTGAGGAAAACAAGTGGGGCATGACAAATGGTCCGACCTGGATATGCCCTGACTGCGGCCGTATCAGAATGATGGAGTAGGGGGGGGCTTTTACCTGAGGTGATGTAAAAGAGGCCCTGTGCCATGGCCTATTTTGAAATGAATACTTTTTTTTATAATGGCATCCATGTATTGTGTCGTTTTGTAAAAAGCCTTGGAGTCATCCCCGGTCAGTATATGATACGCGGTAAAGGCTGCTGAAAATGTGCAGCCGGTACCATGGGTGTTGCTGCTTGCTATTCGCGAGTGTGAGACTTCCAGACAATCAACAGTACGGGAAGGGGGCGAAAAAGAGAAGAGATAATCGGTTATGCTGTTGTTTGCGGCCTTGAAGTGTCCGCCCGTAATGATTACTGCGCGTAATTTTTCATGCCGTTGCAAGAGTATTTCAGCTGCTTTGAGAAGTGATTCCCTACTCTCGCAGTTCTGACCACCTGTCAACGTGGAAAGTTCCGGCAGGTTGGGGGTTATAACTGTGCAAATATCAAGCAGCTTCGTCCGTACGACATCATATCCTTTTTCATCGATGAGTTCCTGGCCGCTCGATGCCAACAGTACAGGATCACAGATTATTTCACCGTTAAAATCTGCCAGTGCTTCGCAGGTGCAGTTTGCTACCGCAGCAGAACCGAGCATACCGATCTTTATATGAGTTACATCGAGATCACTCAGAACAGTTTCAATCTGATGTTTGACAAATGGTGGGTCGACTGTTTGAACAGCAAAAACTCCATTGGTATTTTGTGCAGTCAGGCAAGTTATAACGGCGCCACCATAAACGCCCACCATGGTGAATGTTTTAAGGTCTGCCTGGATACCGGCCCCGCCGGAAGGATCGGAACCCGCAATGGTCATGGCAACCTGCTGAGGGACTTTTATTACTGACATGTTTCGATATGATATGATTTAAAGGAACAATATTATTTAGTTTATTAACTATAACAGGAATTTATCAAATTAAAGCAATTAATCTTGCAACACTATTTTTTTGTTGAAGGCATACATTATATTGTGTATATATCTAAAAATATGTCTATATGTTGTATGATTAAAATAAATGGACCATAAGAAAAAGGCAAATTGAGTAATTACGACAGAACTCTAAACATATGAACCCCAACCCCTGAAATTGGCATGGCACAAGCATTACACGTTTACGATGAAAGCAAGATAAAAACCTTAAGTTCCCTTGAGCATATTCGTCTGCGTCCAGGAATGTATATAGGACGCCTCGGCGATGGCTCCCACCAGGATGATGGTATCTATATCCTGCTCAAAGAGGTCATTGATAATGGGGTGGATGAATATATCATGGGGTCCGGCAAAAGGATTGATATTGCTATTGTCGACAGTAACGGGGGTATCTCGGTAAGAGACTATGGCCGTGGTATTCCCCTTGGCAAGCTGATAGAATGTGTCTCGGTTATAAACACCGGTGCCAAGTATAATACAGATGTATTTCAATTTTCTGTAGGACTTAACGGAGTTGGCACAAAGGCGGTAAATGCACTGTCTAGGACTTTTCGGGTCACATCTTTTCGGGACGGTGAATATGCCATGGTCGAGTTTGAAGCCGGAATTCTCAAAAAAGAAGACAAGGGAAAAACCAAGGAACGTAATGGCACCCTGGTTGAATTTTTACCTGATGACAAATTATTTGGTGAATTCACCTATGATTTGCAGTATGTCAGGAAGCGTTTGTGGCGCTATGCCTATCTCAATTCCGGTCTGAACCTTTACCTCAATGAGGAACGGTTTTTTTCCGCCAACGGCCTTCAGGATCTTCTGGCAGAGGAAATAAACGGCGACCAGATCTATGAACCGCTTTACGCAAAAGATAAAACCCTTGAATTCTGCTTCTGCCATACCAATAATTATGGCGACAGTTATTTTTCGTTTGTAAACGGAACCTTTACCAGTGAAGGCGGGACCCATCTTTCAGCCTTTCGAGAAGGAATTCTCAAGGGGGTAAATGAGTTCTCCGGCAAGAAGTTTTCCGGCAAGGATGTGCGTGAAGGTGTTGTTGGGGCCTTGGCAATAAAGATCAAAGATCCTGTTTTCGAATCTCAAACCAAGAATAAGCTGGGTAATACGGAAATCCGCTCCTGGATTGTCAATGAAGTCAA